>JAYRVK010001109.1:0-6090 GCA_041918555.1 Sandaracinaceae bacterium | reverse complement strand
GAGCGCACGCGCGGCCTCGGCGAGCGGCACGCGGGCGGCCACGAGCGGCGCCACCTCGACGCTGCGGGTCGCGAGCGCGCGCAGCGCCGGGGCGAAGGAGCCGCAGCGCGAGCCGACGACCGTGATCTCGTCGATCACGAGCGGCGCGAGCTCGAGCGCGGTCTCGCCGAAGAACGTGCTCTTCAAGACGAGCGTGCCGCGTGGCCGAAGCAGGGCGCGCGCGCGCGCGAGGCCGCTCGGCGCGCCCGTCGCCTCGACGACGAGGTCGAACGCCCCGTCGAGCGCGTCGGCCTCGAGGGCCGTCCGCGCGAGCGTCGCGAGGCCGGCGAGCTTGTGCGGGTGGCGGCCGATCACCGTGAGCTCCGCCCCGGTGTGCGACAGGACCATCGCGACCAGCGCGCCGAGCTTGCCGTCGCCGAGGATCGCGACGCGCCAGCTCGGATCGACGCGGACCTGCTCGAGGATCTCGAACGCCGCCGCGATCGGCTCGACGAACACCGCGAGCTCGTCCGGCACGCCGTCCGGGATCGGGTGGAGGTTGCCCGGGGGCAACGCGATTTGCTCTGCGAAGCAGCCGTCCTTGCCGAGGATGCCCATCACCGTCCGCCGCGCGCAGTGGCGCGCGAGGCCCGCCGCGCAGCGCTCGCACGCGCCGCAGCCGAGGTTGATCTCGGCGCTCACGCGGCGGCCGATCCACGCGGCGTCCGGGTGCGCGAGCACCTCGCCGACGAGCTCGTGGCCGAGCGTGCCCACGAAGCCCATGTAGCCCTTGGCGATCTCGAGGTCCGTCGAGCAGATGCCCGCGCGGAGCACGCGGACGAGCGCCTCGCCGGGGCCCGGGGTGGGCGCGTCGATCTCCTCGACGCGGACCGAGGTGCCGTCGAAGCGGAGCGCCTTCATCGCGAGGGCAGCGGGTCGGACTCGCGGTGGCCGAGGAGCAGGCCGTAGAGGATCTCGCTCGGATCCTCGAGGCGATCGGTGTGGAGCTCGAGGTGGAGGTGCGCGGCCGAGGTCTGCATGCCGGTGCGCCCGACGGTGCCGAGCACCTCGCCGCGCGCGACCTGCTGCCCGTAGCGCACGCGCACCTCCTCGAGGTGCATGTAGCAAGAGCGGACGCTCGGGAGATCGCCCGGCCGCGGGTGCCGCACGCAGACGTAGCGCCCGCCCGCGGCGAGGCTCGCGCGCGGGATCGCTTCGAAGGCCTCCATGTTCGGGAGCTGATCGTTGTTGGCGCCGCCCGGCAGATCGACGCCCGAGAAGACGACCATGCCGTCCGCGACCGCGCGGACCTCCTCGCCCGGGAGGCTCTCGAGATCCACGCCGCGGTGGTGGCGCGCGCCGCCCTCGCGCTCGGAGCCGATGTAGCTCGAGACGACCCGCGGGCAGCCATGGAGCGGGCAACCGAACTGGACACCGCCCCACACCACCGGCGGCGTGCGCTCGGGCTCGCCGTAGTACTCGAGGAGGCGCCGCCGCTCGGTGAGGATCTCGTCCTCCTCGCGATCGCCGCGGACCCGATCGCCCCACACGAAGTGCGAGACGTAGTGGCGGTGCGCGACGCCCTCGAACGCCTCGTCGACCCCGGCCGCGTGCTGATCGCGCCACATCCCGAGGAGCGCCGCCGCGAAGTAGATGTTCACCTCGGGCACGCGCAGGCGCGGGCCGTTGAACGGGAAGCGATCGACCGCGCGATCGCGATCGACCCAGGCGCCGCCCTCGCGCACGCGGTAGCGCAGGCGGCCGCGGCGGACGTTCTCCCAGTACATCCGCGTGTCGATCAGCGTGAGCCCGATCCCCGAGCCGCGATCGCCGTTCTCCGCGTCGTAGCGGCAGCGGCCCTCGCGGTAGACGAGCGCGCCGAGGAGGAACGGATCGACGTCGAACGCGCGCGCGCTCTCGACGATGTAGCCCGCGTAGCGCGTCCCGCGGCCGGGCGGCATCCACCCGCAGAGGCGCCGCATCGCCTCGGCGAAGCGCGCGGGATCCACGGTGCGCGGCGACGCCGGCTCGTCGGGCCAGTCCGCGATCGCCACGCGCGCCATCGCGAGCCGGTTCGGCGACGGATGCGGCCGGCGGCGCGCGGTCCACGGCGGCCGGCCGTTGCCCATCGCGAGGAGCGACAGGACGACGCACAGCGCGAGCGCGATCCGCCTCCGCATGACCCCCAATCGTTGCGCGGGCGACCTAGCCGTCGTCAAGGAACTGGAGTAATGGAGCCCGCATATGGCCCGAATCCGCACCGCCCTGATCTCGGTCTCCGACAAGCGGGGCGTGATCGACCTCGCCCGCGCGCTCGCCGACGCCGGCGTCCAGATCCTCTCGACCGGCGGCACCGCGCGCTCCATGCGCGGCGCCGAGGTGGAGGTGACGGATGTCTCGGAGTACACGCAGTCGCCCGAGGTGATGGACGGCCGCGTGAAGACGCTGCACCCGCGCGTCCACGGCGGGATCCTCATGCGCGACACGATCGGCGATCGCACGCAGCTCACCGAGCTCGGCGGCAAGCCCATCGATCTCGTCGTCGTGAACCTCTACCCGTTCGAGGAGACCGTCGCGCGCGACGCGGGGCACGACGAGATCATCGAGAACATCGACATCGGCGGGCCCTCGATGATCCGCAGCGCGGCGAAGAACCACGCGCGGGTCACCGTGGTCGTCGATCCGGCGGACTACCCGCGCGTCGTCGAGGCGCTCGCGAGCGCCGACGGTCCGTCGGACGCGCTGCGCGCGGAGCTCGCGGCCAAGGCGTTCTCCCACACCGCGGCGTACGACGGCGCGATCGCGCGCTACCTCACCTCGCGCGGGTCCGAGGGCCAGAAGCTCGCGTTCCCGGGCACGCTCCCCTTGTACTTCGAGAAGGTCTACGACCTCCGCTACGGCGAGAACCCGCACCAGCGCGCGGCGTTCTACGCGGAGCGCAATGCGCCGGCCGGCTCGCTCGCGCGCGCGACCTCGCTCGATCTCGGCAAGAAGGAGCTGAGCTTCAACAACCTCGTCGACGCGGAGGCCGCGCTCGCCGCGGTGCGCGAGCACGACGTGCCCGCGGCGGTGGTGATCAAGCACACGAACCCGTGCGGCGTCGCGACCGCGTCCACCATCGCGCAGGCGTATCGCCTCGCGCGCGAGGCGGACTCGCTCAGCGCGTTCGGCTCGATCGTCGCGCTGAACCGCACGGTCGACGCGGAGACCGCGGCGGCGATCGGCGAGACCTTCGTCGAGTGCGTGATCGCGCCGGGCTTCGACGAGGACGCGCTCGAGGGCCTGCGCCGCAAGACGAACCTGCGCCTCCTCGTGACCGACGGCTGGATCCCGGCCGACGACGCGTCGCTGGCCTACGAGCGCGTCGGCGGCGGCCTGGTCGTGCAGGACCGCGACGCGACGGCGGGCGGCGAGGTCGCGACCGCGCGCGTGGTGACCGAGCGCGCGCCGAGCGCCGACGAGCGCGCGGCCCTCGACTTCGCGTGGCGCGTCGTGAAGCACGTGAAGTCGAACGCGATCGTCCTGGCGAAGCCCGGCCGCACCGTCGGCGTCGGCGCGGGCCAGATGTCGCGCGTGGTGAGCGTGGAGATCGCGGTGAAGAAGGCGGCCGACGAGGCGCGCGGCGCGGTGCTCGCCTCGGACGCGTTCTTCCCGTTCCCGGACGGGCTCGAGGCCGCGGCCGCGGCGGGGATCACCGCGGTGGTGCAGCCGGGCGGGTCGGTGAAGGACGAGGACGTGATCGCGGCGGCGAACGCGGCAGGGATCGCGATGATCTTCACGGGCGTGCGGCACTTCCGGCACTAGGCTAGGTTCACGTCTCGCACCGGCGTTTCGGTGCGCTCATTTGGGGGTCACAAGAGGCGCGCGATTTGCGTCGAGTTGCTCGTCTTCGTTCTTCTGGCCCTGTCCTCCGTCGGCTGCTCATGTAGCGATGAGAACACCGGACTCGACGCCGGCGCGGAGGTCGACAGTGGCTCGGACTCGGGCGCCGACGACGCGGGCGGCCGAGCCGATGCGGGCACCGACGCAGGCCCGCCCGACGCGGGAACCGACGCGAATCCAGGCGACACCCCTCCGACATCGACTTCGAGTCGGGCATGCCCGCGTCGATCGACCTCGGGACCGCGATGCTCTCACCCTCTGAGGGCTACGAGCCGCTCGGAGCAACGGGCAACCAGTTCGGGCCGACGTTCCTGCGGAGCCTCACGGGCAACACGATCACGGTCACGCTGGCCGGATTGCCGCCGCACGCGACGCTCTCGATGGACTTCCTCTTCGCCGCGATCGACTCGCTCGACGGCGAGGGCACGTTCCCGGCGGGCGACTACTTCCGTATCGATCTCGACGGAACGACGATCTTCCGCGAGAGCTTCGCGAACGCGCTCCCCGAACAAATCCAGACCTACGATCCGCCGGTCCCGGAGATCGTGCTCGCGCGCCATGTCGACCTCGGCTTCTCCGGCCCCGGCGGCTACTACACCGCCAGCGCCTACGACATGAGCCTCGACCCGACCTTCGACGGTCTCCCCCACACGGCATCGACGGCCGTGATCCTCTTCACGCTCGAAGGCGAGGGGGTGCAGTCGCTCGAGGACGAGTCGTGGGCGATCGACAACCTCCGTGTGACCGCGCGCTGAGGGCCGCGGCGCACTCGCCGCCGCGGCCGACGTCGACGTAGCCGAGCGCGCGGAGGCGATCGCACAGCCCCTCGCTCGAGGGCTCGGCGATCGGTCGCGGGCTGAGCCGGCCGGGCCGCGCGATGTCGCCGAGGTGGCCGCCGAGCCGCGCGGTCAACGCGCAGTGCGCGATCGCGAGGTCGGCCGCGCGGGATCGCGGGGATCCGCCGCGAGGTCGTGGGCGCGGGGCTCGAGCGGGCCGACGGTCCACAGCTTCAGGTCGTCGATCCGCACCGAACACTCGAGCCCGTCGCCGCGCTCGGTCGCCCACTGCGACGCGAGCGACGGCGCGCCGTGCAGCTCGGCGGCGAGGCTCCGTCCGTCCATCCCCTCGGGCGCCGCGACCCCTGCGACGTCGAGGATCGTCGCCGCGAGATCCGTGAGCGACACGAGCTGGCGCGCGGATCCCGCCGGCGCCTCCCGGTCGCCTCACGAAGAGCGGTACGTGGAGCAATTCCTCTTGCATGCTGTGGCCGTGCACGCCGACCGAGACCATCGCGGTCCCGCGGCAGGCGCACGCTGACTTCTCGCTCCGCACCGAGGTGCGTGGCCCTCTCAGGTCCAATGCGAGATCTCCCCGGGTGAGAACTCTGACCTTCCCCAGATGCGCGTCCGATCTACGCGGTCGCCGTTTCGGCCACCAGAGCTTCGCGGTCCTCCGCACGCTCGCCCCAACGCGGCTTCCGCGCCTCACCTCGGCTCCCTGTTCGTCGCCACCTGGTTTCGCTACGCGCCTCCTCCCCACGGTCGGTCGCCTTCCGCAGTTGCGCTTCACGTCAGTCGCTATGGCTTGCTTCTGCGAGGACTCTCACCTCCTGATCTGGGTCCTTGCCGGGCACAGGGAGTGCGCGCGCGCACCGCGCGCACGGATCGTACGACGGGCCTGTCTGTAGTGTGCACGCCCAGTTGTCGGGACCTCGCCCCCCTCCCCCACCCCCCTCCCGCAAGCGGGAGGGGCAACCGCCGGCGCGGGCGCGTGCGCGGGCCTCGCACGGCGCCTCGGGATCGGCGATCATGTGTCCGAGGCGGGAGGTGCGGATCATGCGGCAGGCTTGGATGGGGATCGCGCTCGCGGCGCTCGCGCTCGGGTGCAGCGAAGAGATGGGCACGGACGATGGCGGCGGCGGCGGGATGGACGCCGGCCCGATGGGCACCGACGGCGGTGGCATGGACCCCGACGGCGGGCCGCCCCCCGACGGCGGCGGTCCGATCGACGCCGGCGAGGGGACCGACTCCGCGATGCCGCCGATGTGCGGCGGGCTCGGTGAGGCGTGCTGCGCGGGCGGGTCGTGCACCACGGGCGCGTGCGTCGCGGGGACCTGCACCGACTGCGGCGCGCCCGGCGGGTCTTGCTGCCCCGGCGCGATCTGCGCGACCGGCAGCGTGTGCGAGGGCGGGACCTGCATCGTCTGCGGCGCGCCGGGCACCGCGTGCT
>JAYRVK010001108.1:0-3771 GCA_041918555.1 Sandaracinaceae bacterium | reverse complement strand
GGTCGCGTCTTCTCCGGGGAACACCTTGAGGATTCCGAGCGGCGGCTCGGACGGCGCGCCGCGAACCATCGCGACGTGCCTGCGATCGTCGAGACACCGCACGACTTCGAGGGGTCCCGGCGGAGGAACGATCCCCGCGACCGCCTCCCCGAGCTGTACCTGACCCGGCGAGAGCCCTCGCTGTGTGGTGGGGGTGCGAGTCGTTCCGCTCGACATGCGCGCTCCGCCTCGAGTCTAGCGTCGCCTCAGGTCCGAGGAACGAGGTGAAGCGTTCGCTTCCTCGATCGAAGCGGTTGCTTCGCGCAGGACGCCCCGGACGCGTCGTCGCTCGCAGCGCCCCCACGGGCACGCGCCGTGCGCTGAGCGGCCTCTCATGACGCTGGAAGTGACGGGGACGGCGGTCGGCCGCGCGCTCGGCACCGAGCATCGGAACCTGTTCGTCGAAGCGAGCTGCGCGCGCGCGGTGGTCGCGGCGAGCGCCGTCGAGCGCGTGGTCCAGACGATGCTCGACGACGTCGCCCGGGACGAGGTCACGCGCTTCGCGGCCGAGCTGCATCCCGACCTTCCCCCGCGAATCCAGGTTGCGCACACGCTCGTCGAGATCCAGCTCGCCGGCGAGAGCCCGCTCGAGGGGGCCTGGGCGCTCGGGATGGCGCTCTTCGGTGCGCGCGACCCGCGGGCTGCCGAGCTCCAGGCGGTCTCGTCCGCGACCCTCGCCGCGACCGACGCCGTCGAGGTGGCGGTCGAGCGCGCGCTCGGCGACCGCGCCGCCTCGGCCCGCCTCCGCGGGGTCTTCCGTGACAACGCGGTTTTCTTTGCTGCACGTGCGCTCGGCGCACGCGAGCGCGGAGAACTCTCCCGGATCAACCGGGACATGGTCGATCGCGCCGGGGTGTCCGTCGCGCAGCTCGTCGTGTCGGCCCTCGCGAGCTGGGTGCCTACGAGCGGCCGCGTGCGCCTCGAGGTGCGCCGGCCGCGCCTCCTCGAGCTCTGCAGCCGCTTCCTCGAGGCCGCGCCCGGCCGCCCGGATCGTCCGTCCGAGCACCTGCGTCGCTTCGCGGCGGCGATCACGCTCCGGGACGGCGCGTTCGTCGTCGCGATCGATTGATCTGTCCCCGCTCGTCCGAGAGCGGGACGTGATGCGGCTCGCGCCAGAGGTCCTCCTCGACCGCGAGGGCGGCGCTCAGTCGCGCCTCGAGGCGCGCCAGCACGAGACGGAGCGCCTCGCGCACGGCCTCGTCGATCACGCCGTGCGCGCCCGGCACGACGACCTCGGCGATCGCGTCGGCCGGGATCCCCATCAGGAGCGAGTCGCGCACCTGGTGATAGGACGAAGAGAGGTCGAGGGACGCTCCGTCGCGCGGCGTGACCGCGAGCGGGTGGTGAGAGAAGCGGGTGATCGGGCACGCCCCCGGCGCATGCGCGAACGCGCAGAGGCGGCCGGGGACGTTACGGCAGCGAGGCAGATGCTCTACGAGCGCCCGCTGGAACTCATGATAGAGGCGATCGCTTCGGTTGAGCTTCTGCACCGCGCTTCGCAGCACGCCGCGCAGCTTGAGGTCGATCTCCTTCATGAAGCGTCGCTCGTGCAGGGAGCGGGCCACTCAGCGGCAGATGCGGCGACCGAAGCGATCGGCGCCGACGACGCGCAGACCGGGCCGGCACACGCACTCGTTGGTCGCCGTCGAGGGCGTGGTGCCCTCGCCGCACGACCAGACGCAGCGACCATCGGGAGCCGTGACGTGATAGGGCCCAGCGCAAGAGCAGACGCGACGACCGAAGCCGTCGACGCCGGACGGCGTGAAGCCGGCGCGGCAGACGCAGGTGCCGGACGCGACGTCGGGCGTGGTGTTCGTCCCGCAGGACCACACGCAGCGGCCATCGCCGGTGGCGACGTGGTACGGGCCCACGCAGCAGCGGCCGAGGACACACGGGTCGTGCGCCGCGCAGGCGCGATCGCACGCGCCGCAGTGATTTGGATCGGTCGCCAGGTCGCGGCACCCGCCCTCGCACGCCGTCTCGTCCGGCGCACACGTCGGGCCCGGAGGCGGCGCGGCGGGAGCGAGCTCCAGGCGCACGCGGTCGAGCACGCAGGTCATCAGCTGCAGCTGCTCGGGCGCGAACCCGCTCCGGCAGCGGCCGTAGTAGGACATCGTGTTCGACACGGCCGGCGAGTACGTCGCACCGCGGGCGTCGACACCGCAGCGCGCCAGCCCGCACGTCCCGGGGACGAGCGCGCAGCCGCGCGTGGCGTTCAGCCACGACGGGCCCGGATCCGCGGCCGTGCCGCACAGCAGATCGCCTGTCGCGGTGCAGTTGGTGCGATCGACGAGCTCGACCCCGAGCCCCTCGTGCTGGTGCAGCGCGTTCGCGTAGTGCCCGAGCTCGTGGCCGAGGGTGTCGGGACTCGCTGCGGCGGTGAGGAGGATCCCCTGGACGGTGTAGTGAGGAAAGGTCGCTGCCCCACCGTAGCCTCCGTACATCGAGCGCGCGAAGAACACGTCGATCGCGCCCGGCGTCGCGTGCTCGCGAAGCATCGCGAAGCGCTCCTCCTCGTCGTCGATGTGGAAGTGATCGGAGATACGCAAGTCCTCTTGCGACTGCACTTCGAAGCGGACGTTGGCCGGCGCGAAGAGCTCGTTGGCCATCCGGACCTGGTCCGCGATGGTCGCGTCACTGACCGCGAGCTCGCCGCCCGGACCGACGACGCGATGGACCACGAGCGGGTAGGTGCGGAGCTCGGCAAAGCGGCCGTAGCCCGCGCGCCCCGCGGGCGAGTCGCAGAGCGTGATGCGATCGGCGTCGGCGGTCTCGCCGCCGGGGCCCGCCGTGTCATCGCGGGTGCCCTCGTCTTCGGGCATCGCGAGAGCCGCGTCGGAGGCCGGGATCGTGCCGGCGTCGACGACGGGCGGGCCGGCATCGAGGAGCGCCGCGCCGGAGTCGGCGGGACGTGACCCCGCGTCGAGGTCGAACGCGTGGGCCCCCGGCGAGCAGCCAGAGGCGAGGGTGAGGGTGGCGAAGGCCACCGCGAGCGCGGACTGGGTCATGGGCTCCTTCCGGCCCGGGGGTTGGACCGGGCTCGCTTCCTCCGGAGCGCAGCCCCCTGCGCTCCAGGGGGTACGTGGCCCTCCTTCATCGACCGCTCGCTCTCGCCCGCGACGCTCTTGTCGCGCTCCTCGGCCTCGCGCTCGCCGTCGTGCTGATCCCGTGGGTCGTCGTCTCGACGCGTCGGGCGGCCCGGCGCCGCCGCCGCGCGCTCGACCGGCGGCTGGCGGCGGTCGTCGACGGAATGCGACCCGGAGCGGATGACGATGAACGACCTGGATGAGTCCCCCCTGCAACATCTCTTGCATGCCATCGCGAGCACCGCGCTCGCGATGTTCCTCCACGCCGGCTTCGGCGAGGTCGCGCGTCTGACGGACAGCCACTGGCTCGCCCTCGTCGGCGGGGTCCCGGTCCTGTTCGTCGGCCTCCTCCTCTCCATGTTCGGCACGCTCCACCTCACGGCGGCGGTGCTCCGCGCGATCGGACCGCGCGCGGTCGCGGCGCCGCCCGACCCGACTCCGGCGGGACCGTTCCGCACGGCGCCGGCCGCGTCGTTCCGGCCGCGCCTCGCTCCGGTGGAGCTCCGGCATCGCGTCGCGTACCTCGCGGTCGGAGTCGGGGTCGGCGCCCCGCTCTTCGTCTCGTGCGGCGACTTCTTCGGCTCGCCGTGGGTCGAGGCCTTGCCCGTCGGGCTCGGCATCGTCGATCTCCTCCTCGACCCGGGCG
>JAYRVK010001107.1:0-3824 GCA_041918555.1 Sandaracinaceae bacterium | reverse complement strand
GGGCGCGGGCGCGGGCGCGGATCGCTAATAGCGCGCCCGCGCGACCCGCAGCGCCTCCTCGTCGGCCGCGTCGTCCTCGTCGAGCGTCGCGCAGCGGCTCGCGAGCTCCTCGCGCCGCTCCGCTTGGCGCGCCGCCACGGCGTCGTCGTCGAGGTGCAGATCCTCGACGGTCGAGACCACGTCCCAGAGCTCGCCGCCCTCGGCCAGGAGGCCGCAGTTCCGGCGCCGCAGGTAGCGCATGATCTGGGGGATCGCCTCGACGACCCAGGGCCGCGTGTCGTGCATCAGCACGACCGCCCCCGGATACGGCTCCGCCTCGCGCGCCGCGAGCTGCGCGCGGAACTGCGCGACGATCGACTCGCGCCCGTCGTTGCGCGGGCGCTCCGGCGTCATCGACCACAGCACCTGCCGCAGCCCGAGCCGCGAGAGCACGCGGTCCGTGCGCCGATCGCGCCCGCCGTACGGGGGCCGCACGAGGTGCGGGGTCTGCCCGCTGAGCTCGTGGATCAGCTGCGCACCGTGCTGGAGCTGACGCCGCAGGTCCGGGTCGTCGAGGTGTCGGAAGCCGGTGTGATCGTGGCCGTGGAGCCCGATGTTGTGGCCCTCCTCGGCCATGCGCCGCACGAGCGCCCGCGCGGTGTCGCGGCGGCGCGGATCCTCGAGCGCGCGCGTGACGAGGAAGAACGTCGCGCGCACCCGGTAGCGCGCGAGCAGCGTGAGGAGGCGCGGCGTCGTCGCCTCGCGCGGGCCGTCGTCGAACGTGAAGTGGAGGAGCCGGTGCCGGACGCCGCGATAGCCGAGGAGGCCCGGCGGCAGCTCCGGCGCGGTCATCGGCGCGTCGGCGACGTCCTCGAGCGCGACCGCCTCGTCGCCCTCGGCCTCCTCGACGCTCGGCAGCCCGGGCTCGGCCTCGGGAGCGGGCCGGGGCGCGCTCGCCCTCGGCGCGGGGCTCGCCCCGCACGCCGCGAGCGCGAGCACGAGGAGCGGGACGGACACGCGGGACCGCACGAGCACGGGCCGCCCATTCAGACACGCGCCCGCGCGGCCTGTCCAGCCGAGCCGGTCAGCGCTTGTACTCGATGATCTCCGGCCCGCGCCCGCGGAGCTGATCGAGCTGGTACTTCGCGACGCCGACGGCCTCCGGGAACGGGGCCATCGCGCAGCTCACCCCCCACGCGAGCGCGTGGCCCCACGGAAAGCCCTTTTGCTTGGTACGGAGCGCGGCGCGCACCGCCGTGAGCGGGTAGCGCCCGAGGAGCGCGAGCGAGAGCCCCGCGGTCGGGACCGAGAGCGCCACCGCGGTGGTCGGCGCCACGAGGCCCCACAGCACCGCGCGCCGCAGATCGCGCTCCCAGAAGCGCTCCGGCGGCGCGCCGTGGATCGCGTAGACCTGCGCGTAGGCGTGCCCCGCGCGCGTCGCGCGCTGCCACCACTGCCCGATGCGGTGCATCGCCGCGTCGTGGATCGTCATGTCGCGATCGAGGCGCAGCAGCGTCCCCCCCGTCGCGAGGCGCAGGCGCACGCTGAGCTCGGGATCCTCACCCGCGATCACCGTCGGGTCGTAGCCGCCGACGCGCGCGAGCGCCTCCGCGCGGATCATCACGTCGCCGCCGAACCAGTCGATCGCGCCGACGGACCCGCTGCGCCACTCGACGTCGCAGACCCGGTTGAACACCGTCTCGTCGGGGTGCCGCTCGCGGCGCCACCCGCACACCGCGACCACGCTCGCGTCCGCGTCGAGCGCGTCCCGCGCCGCGTCGAGCCAGCCCGCGACCACCTCGCAGTCGCCGTCGGCGAGCTGCACGTAGGCGGTGTCGGGGTGCGCCGCGATCAGCGCGCGCCAGCCCTCGTTGCGCGCGCGGGCGGCGCTGAACGGGATCGAGGTGTCGAGGTCGACGACGAGCGCGCCGCGGGCGCGGGCCGCTGCGCAGGAGTCGTCGTCCGAGCCCGAGTCGACGTACACGACGGGGCGCGCGCCGTCGCACACGGACTCGAGCGAGCGGACCAGCCGCTCGCCCTCGTTGCGTCCGATGAGGACGACGCCGACGCTGCTCTCGGACACCGGGCCCCGAAGCTAGGGGCCGCCCCGCGTCCGGTCAAACCCCCTCGGAGACTCGAAGGCCGTCGATGAGTCGATCGAGCCGAGGCCGAGGCGCGACGATCGAGGCCAAGCCGGCGCGCAGCGCCGGCCGTCGGCCGTGGGGGCCCCGCGCCGCGCGCGGGGAGCGAACGCGCGCCAGCGCGTTCGGACGGGGGAGGGGGCCTTGCCCGCGCGCTCCTCGCACGCGGGTGGGGGAGGGGCGCGCGCAGCGCCCCTCGGAAACTCAGAAGGTGCCGGTCGCGCCGAGCATGCCGGGGCCGACGCCGAGCGCGAGGCTCGGGCCGGTGCGCGAGTCGCCGTACACGGTGACGGTCTCGGTGATGGTGGCGCCCAGGATGAGCATCGTGAGGCCGGCCGCCTGGAGCAGGCCGTCGATGATCAGGTACGGGCCCCAGCCGTCGTCCGAGAGGCCGCTCGGCTTGATCGCGAGCTGGATCCACGGGCCCGCGAGCGGCACGAGGCCCATGTAGCGGAACGCCTCCCACGCGATCTGGTAGCCCGAGTCCAGGCTGTACCCCGCGAACGGGCTGATGAGCGCGCCGTGCACGAGCCACGAGACGCCGAGCATCACCGCGCCGCCGACGATGAGACCGACGTGCGCGCGCTGCTCGGTCCGCGTCGGCTGTGGCTGCGCGTAGTACTGCGGCTGCTGCACGTACTGCGGCTGCGGCTGCGGCACGTACACGGGCTGCTGCGGCTGCGTGCCGACGTAGATCTGACCGGACACCGTCTGCGCTTGGCTTGGGGCGGGCGCCAGCGCGAGGAGCGCGACGGCGACCGCGACGACCGTGAGCTTGTTCATTCGCACGACCCTCCCGTGGGGCTCCACGCTAGCAACGCCTCTGCCCGCGCGCCCGCGTGGCGCTCCCGCAGGGTAACGCGGGTGCGGGCCCCCAGGGTGCGAACGACGGTTTGCACCCGGCGCGTGAACCCCCACGCGCCGGCGTGCGACCCCGGGCGCGCCTGCTATGTCAGCCCCCGCGATGCGGATCGCCTACCTGGTCAACCAGTACCCGAAGGTGAGCCACACGTTCATCCGCAGGGAGCTCCAGGCCCTCGAGGCGAGCGGCGTGCAGGTGCTGCGCTACTCCGTGCGGAGAGTCGACGAGCCCCTGGCCGACCCCGCGGATCGGGCCGAGCTCGAGCGGACGCGCTTCGTGCTCGACGCAGGTCCTCAGGGCCTCGCCGCGGCGATGGCCAAGCAGGCCGCGGTCCGGCCCGCCGCGTTCGCGCGCGCGTCGGCCCTCGCCGCGAAGGTGGGCCACGGCTCGGAGCGCGGCCTCGCGATCCACGGCGCGTACCTCGGCGAGGCGTGCGTGCTGGTCGACTGGATGGAGCGCGACCGGGTCGAGCACGTCCACGCGCACTTCGGGACGAACTCCGCGACCGTCGCGATGCTCGTCGAGGCGCTCGGCGGGCCCGGCTACTCGTTCCACGTCCACGGCCCCGAAGAGTTCGACAAGCCCCAGGCGATCTCGCTCGGCGAGAAGATCGAGCGCGCGCGCTTCGTGTGCGCCATCAGCTCCTACGGCCGGAGCCAGCTCTATCGCTGGGTGGGCTACGCGCACTGGCCCAAGATCCAAGTGGTGCGCTGCGGCGTGGAGCCTGCGTTCCTCGAGGGCGACGGGCGGCCCTTCCCCACCGCGCCGCGCCTCGTGAGCGTCGGCCGGCTGAGCGAGCAGAAGGGGCAAATCCTCCTCGTCGAGGCGCTCGGCCGCGTCGC
>JAYRVK010001106.1:0-2776 GCA_041918555.1 Sandaracinaceae bacterium | reverse complement strand
CCGTCGAGGCGGTGCACGCCGGGCGCGACCTGGCGCCGCGTCACGTGCGGCGCACCGGGGCCGCGCACGCGCAGCCGATCGAAAGGATCGCCCCGGCGCCCCTGCTCCGCGCGCGAGTAGCTCTCGCCGCTCACCGCGTGGAGCACGAGGGGGCCCGCGGTGGGCCCGAGCACGATCGGCCCGCCGGGATCGACGAGCTCGAGCGCGAGGGCGTGGAAGCGGGCGCACGCCCCGGCCTCCGCGCGCTGCGTCCCGAGGAGGGCCGCGCCCAGCGCGAGGAGCGCGGCGAGGGCCAAGGTCTTCGCGGTTCGAGGCATGGCGTGCGACCAGGATACGACGTTCCAAGGGGACCGCCGCCGTGCGATCGTGTCGGCCGCATGTCCTTCGCCCGCCGCCTCCTCGCCCGCAAGCCCATCGCCGCGCTCCGCGGTGACGAGGACCCGAGCCCGCATGGGCTCCATCGGTCGCTCGGCCCCTGGGATCTCATCTTCCTCGCGATCGGCGCGATCATCGGGGCCGGTATCTTCTCCTCGATCGGCACCGCGATCGCGGGCGAGGTCCGGCCCGATGGCGAGGTCGTGCGCTACGGCGCGGGCCCCGCGGTGGTCGTGTCGTTCATCCTGCTCGGAGTCGTCTGCGGGCTCGCCGCGCTCTGCTACGCGGAGCTCGCGTCGATGATCCCGCACGCGGGGAGCGCGTACGCGTACGCCTACGCGACGCTCGGCGAGCTGCTCGCGTGGATCATCGGCTGGGATCTCATCCTCGAGTACGCGGTCGGCAACGTCGCGGTCGCGATCGCGTGGGCCGGCTACCTCGACTCGCTGCTGTCGGGCATCGGGATCCACATCCCATCGTGGCTCGTGCACGGGTACTTCGACGCGGCCGCGTCGAGCGACCCCGAGATCCACGGGCTGTTGCGGACCGCGCCGCAGCTCTTCGGGATGCCGATCCTCGTGAACGTCCCGGCCTTCCTCGTCGTCGCGGCGGTCACCGGGCTGCTCGTCTACGGCGCGAAGGAGAGCGCGCGGGCGAACGCCGTGATGGTCGTCCTCAAGCTCGTGGTGCTCGCCCTCTTCGTCGGGGTCGGCGCCATGCACATCGACACGGCGAACTACGAGCCCTTCGCGCCGAACGGCTGGACCGGGATCCACCAGGGCGCGGCGATCGTCTTCTTCGCGTACATCGGCTTCGACGCGGTGAGCACCGCGGCGGAAGAGACGCGCAACCCGCAGAGGAACATGCCGATCGGCATCCTCGGCGGCCTCGTGATCTGCACCGTGATCTACGTCGTCGTCGGCATCGTGATGACCGGCCTCGCGCCGTGGGAGAGCATGCGCGTCTCGGACCCGCTCGCCCACGCGCTCACCACCGCGGGCCTGCCGGTCGTGCAGTGGCTCGTCTCGGCGGGCGCGGTCATCTCGATCACCGCGGTGCTCCTGGTGTTCCAGTACGGCCAGCCGCGGATCCTCCTCGGCATGGCGCGCGACGGGCTGCTCCCCGCGCGGCTCGCGAAGGTGCACCCGAAGTACAAGACGCCCTGGACGCTCACGATCCTCACCGGCTTGTTCGTCGGGGTCGGCGCGCTCGTCGCCGACGACGACGCGACCTACGACCTCACGAACATCGGGACCCTCTTCGCGTTCCTCCTCGTGTGCCTCGGCGTGATGGCGCTCCGCATCACCGACCCGAAGCGCGAGCGGCCGTTCCGCGTCCCGTTCGTGTGGGTCCTCGCGCCGCTCGGCGCGGCCGCGTGCATCTGGACGATGGCGGGCCTCCCGCCGGGCGCCTGGGTGCGGTTCGGGATCTGGCTCGCGATCGGCCTGGTCGTGTACCTCGCGTATGGGTACCGGCACTCGGTCCTGCGCAAGCGCGCGGCCGACGGGGCGTGATCCGCTACTTCGGATACGGCTCGAACATGAGCCTCGCGTCGCTCCGCGCGAAGGGCGTCGTGCCGCGCGCGTCGGTCCGGGCGCGCCTGCCCGGCTGGCGGCTCGCGTTCGACGTGCGGCACTGGTTCCGCCACGAGGGCGGGGTCGGCAACATCCACGCGGCGCCCGACGAGCCCGGCGCCGAGGTGCAAGGCGTCTTGCACACCTGCGAGGTCGCGGACCTCGCGAAGCTCGACGCCGTCGAGTCCTTCGGCGTCGGCTACGACCGCGTCGAGGTCGCGCTCGAGACGGACCACGGACCGGCGCGCGCGGTCGCGTACGTCGGGGTGCCCGGCTACCTCGACCCCACGTGCCGGCCCACGCGGCGCTACCTCGCCGTCCTGTTGAAGGGCGCCGTCGCCGCCGGGCTCGACGTCGCCTACCTCGAGCGCCTCGGGGCGACGGAGCTCCACCCGGAGGCGGACTACCCGCCGTTCGTCCACCCCGATCCGGCCGCCCCGCGCTTCGACCTGCGCGCGCTCGCGGCGCACCCGCGCCACACCGCGCTCCTCGACGCGGTGTTCGACATGTCCGCGTGCGAACCCCGCATCACGTGCCTCCACGAGCTGTTCGGCGGCAAGGACACGACGCTCTTCCACGTGCGCCGGCACGACACGAGCACGGGCATCGAGACGATGCAAGACGTGTTGCGGGGTCGGATCTCGGCGGCGGCGCGGCGCTACCTCAACGCGTACCTCCACGAGTACGCGCGCGAGTTCCGTTACGCGGGGCGCCTCGTCCCCTGAGCGCGCTCAGCGCCGCCGCGAGCGCCGGCTGCTCCGCCGCGTCGTCCCGCGCCGGCGGCTCGTGCCGCGCCGTGGGGCAGCGCGCGCGGGCTCGGGCGTCGG
>JAYRVK010001105.1:0-8669 GCA_041918555.1 Sandaracinaceae bacterium | reverse complement strand
TCGACCTCGACGAGGTAGCCGCCCGCCGGGTCGGGCGCGATGGAGCGCACCTGATGGAGCGGGCGAACGGTGCAGAGGCCGCTCGCCTCGGCGGCCGCGAGGTAAGTGCGGTCGGCCTGCACCTTCGCGCCGTTGTTCACGCCGTAGACGTAGTCGCCCGCGGTGGACTCGGCGGGGAGCTCGCCGCTCAGCTCGCGGCGCACGATGTCCCAGTCGATCGCCAGGTAGTTCAGCTCGGTGTTCAGCCCCGCGGTCTCCGCGTGCTGGAGGAAGAGCCGGGTCGCGGCGTACGCGTCGTGCGCGAGCACGTCCTCGGGTACTTGGCTCATCGGCATGCGCTCGGCGACGCGCGGGTACCACGTGCTCAGCATCTCGTCGTAGGCGATCTCGCGCGGGAAGGCCGACTCGAACAGATCGCGCGGCGGCTGCACCATCATCCCCGCGTAGACGAGCGAGCCCCCGCCCACCCCCGCGCCGATGATCGCGTCGATGTTGTCCCCCTCGAACTGCTCGACGACCCCGGCGTAGGGGCGTATCCGCGAGGAGATCCCGATGTGGGTCTGCGTGCTGAACCACGCGGCGCGCTCGTCCGGCTCGCGGAGCGAGGCGAAGGTGTCGCGCTCGGGGGTGATCACCCAGCGCCTCCCGCGCTCGAGCACCGTCGAGGCGATCCCGGCCTCGGCGAGGCGCCACGCGGTGATCGAGCCCCCGAACCCCGAGCCCAGGATCAGCGGGTGGTCGAGCTCGGTGATCGGGCCGGGGGCGGGGGCGCCGTCGCACCCGAAGAGGGCGGCGCCGGCGAGGCCGGCGGCGCCCGTCCGGAGGAAGCCTCGGCGCCCGAAGCGGTGAAGCCACGGAATTCTCATGTGGGGCACGTACTCCCCCGCGAACCGTGTTCACCCCCCTCCCGCTTGCGATCCGTCAACGGCGCTGACAGCGGGCCCACCGCTCGGGCATGCTGCGCCTCACGAAATGGAGGGGCCCATGCGCTCGCACTCTGGGAAGCTGGTTCGGATCCTCGCGGCTTGGTCGATCCTCGCGATGATCCTCGCGTGCAACGTCGAAGAGAACAGCTCGGGCTCGAGCGGCGGGACGATCGATCCCGTGGTCGCGGAGCCGGCCGGCGGCGGGGGCGGCGGCGGTGGCGGTGGCGGCGGCGCGTGCTCGCGGATCGCCGGGTGCTGCCGCGCCTACGTGGCCGCGATGGGCGCGACCGTCCCGGCGAGCACCTGCGACGCGTACAACAACGTCGCCATGATGCAGGACTCGCTCTGCGAGCAGACGATGGCGGGCTACCGCAGCGGCCTCCAGGCCATGCAGAAGACCGTCCCCTCCGAGTGCGAATGACGGCGTGAACGGCTTGCCGTGCGGGGCGAGCGACCCTAGACCGGGACGCCGATCGTGCTGCGAGCGCCGTCGCTGATCGTCGCGTGGATCGCCGCGCTGGGCCTGCCCGGCGTGGCGATCGCGCAAGACGCCCCCGCGCTCGCGCCGCCGGAGCTCGTGGAGGGGGAGCGCCCGCGCGTCCCGGATGGGGTGCTCGCGCCCGGCCAGCGCGTCGAGGTGGTGCTCACGCTCACCATCGACGCGGCCGGTGCCGTGACCGCCGCCGAGGTCTCGACCCCGGCCGGCGAGCCCTTCGACGGGGCGGCGCTCGCGGCGGCGCCGGGGCTCGTGTTCCGCCCGGCGACGCGCGACGGCGCGCCGGTGCCCGCGCGGATCCGGTTCGCGATGGCGTTCGAGGGCCCGGCGCCCGCGCCGGAGCCGGAGCCCGAGCCCGAGCCCGCGCCCGCGCCGACGACCGGTGTGCTGGAGGTCCGCGTGATGGGGCCGGACGCGGCGCCGCTCGAGGGCGTGGACGTGACCGTCGCCGCATCCGAGGGCGATCCGTCGGTCGCGCTCACCGACGCCGAGGGCCGCGCCTCCTTCGAGCTCCTCCCGGGCGAGCACCGCGTCGAGGTCGCCACCGCCGGCTACGTCGGCGACGAGGAGACGGTGAACGTCGTCGCGGGCGAGGCCGTCGAGCTCGCGCTCACCCTCGCGCTCGTCGAGGCCGAGGCCGTGCCCGACGACGAGCTCGGGGTCACCGCGGTGATCGAGCGCCCGCGCCGCGAGGTCACGCGCCGCACCCTCGATCGCGAGGTGCTCACCCGGATCCCGGGCACGCGCGGCGACGCGCTCCGCGTGATCGAGCTCCTGCCCGGCGTCGCGCGCCCGCCGTTCGGCTCGGGCCAGATCGTGATCCGCGGCGCGGCGCCGGGCGACAGCGAGGTCTTCCTGAACGGCGTCTCGGTCCCGCTCCTCTACCACTTCGGCGGGCTCACCAGCTTCTACCAGTCGCGCCTGCTCGAGCGCATCGACTTCTACCCGGGCAATTTCTCGGTGCGCTACGGCCGCCGGATCGGGGGGATCATCGAGGTCGAGCCGCGCGATCCGTCGAGCCGCGACTTCCACATGGTCGCGGACGTGAACCTCATCGACGCGTCGCTGCTGCTCGAGATCCCCCTCTGGGAGAACGCCGGGATCGCGCTCGCCGCGCGCCGCTCGTACATCGACTTCTTCTTCACCGAGGTGATCCCCGAGGGGACCCTCAACGTGGTCGCGGCGCCCGTCTACTACGACTACCAGCTCGTCTTCGCGTGGCGCCCGAGCCCGCAAGACCGCTTGCGATTGTTCGTCTACGGGTCGAGCGACGAGTTCCGCACCTCGTTCGACGCGGACAGCTTCTCGCGGCCCTTCGCGCTCGAGCTCTCGACGCAGTTCCACCGTGTCCAGGCCGAGTGGCGTCACGAGTACGACGGCGGCCAGCTGGTCCAGGACGTGACGTTCGCGGCGGGCTGGACCGGCCTCGTGATCGGCGCGGGGAGCTTCTTCGGCTTCGACGCCGACTTCGTGCCCTTCACGCTGCGCTCGGAGTGGCGGCTCGAGCTCCACGAAGACGTGCAGGTGCGCTGGGGCCTCGACTGGACGTACACGCCGAGCTCGCTGGCGTTCCGGGCCGCGAGCACCCCGCAGCAGATGGAGGGCATGCCGCCGAGCGGCGGGAGCGGCGGGCGCTCGGAGGCCTCGTTCGACGGCGCGGCGTACCGGCCGGGCCTGTACCTCGAGTACACGCTGCGCCCCGTGCGGCCGCTGACGCTCGTGCTCGGCGCGCGCGTCGACTACTACCGCGAGATCGACGACTGGTCGTTCGACCCGCGGGTGAGCGCGCGGCTCGAGCTCGACGCGCAGTGGGCGCTCAAGGCGGGCGTCGGGCTCTTCAGCCAGCCGCCGGAATTCCAGGAGTCCGCCGTCGGGATCGGCAACCCGGACCTCGGCGTGATCACGAGCGTGCACACGAGCGCGGGCGTCGAGCTGCGCTGGGACGCGACGTGGCGCTTCGAGCTCGAGGGCTACTACAAGCACATCTTCGATCGCGTGACGGGGACCGCGGGCGGCGTGCCGCCGTTCTTCCTCAACGAGGGCCTCGGGCGGATCTACGGCCTCGAATTCAGCGCGCGGATCGAGGCGACGCCGGGCTTCCCGCTCGTCGGCTTCCTCAGCTACACGCTCAGCCGGAGCGAGCGGCTCGATCCGGGCGGCGAGTGGCGCCCGTTCGACTTCGACCAGACGCACATCCTCTCGACCGCGCTCGTCTGGCGGATCGGCGACGGCTGGGAGGCGGGCGCGACGTTCCGCCTGATCAGCGGCAACCCGTACACCGCGGTCACCGGCTCGATCTACGACGTCGGCGCCGACGCGTACCGCCCGATCTACGGGCCGATCAACGGCGAGCGGAACCCGTTCTTCACGCGCCTGGACCTGCGGCTCGAGAAGGTCTTCGTGATCGCCGACGTGTTCCGCCTCGCGATCTACCTCGACGTGCAGAACGTCTACAACGCCGAGAACCGCGAGGCGATCACCTACAGCTACGACTACCGCGGGAGCGCCGACGTGACCGGGCTGCCGATCCTGCCCTCGCTCGGGCTCCGGGGGGAGATGTGAACATGCGCAAGTGGTGTTGCGTCTTGTCGCTGCTCCTGCTCCCCGCGTGCGGGGACATGCTCGAGAACGGCGGCCGGCTCGAGCGCCCTCGGGTGCTCGGGGTCCGCGTCGAGATCGCGAGCGATCCGACCCGGGCCTCGCCCGCGCCCGAGGAGACCGCCACGCTGCGCTGGCTCGTCGCGTCCCCGGACGACCTCGCGTGGTCCGGGGCGATCACCGCGTGCCTCGGCGCGCCGACGAAGACGGGCGTGCCGCGCTGCGCGGGCGAGCCCTTCGCGTTCGCTCAGACCGCCGCGCCCAGCCTCGAGCCGACGATGGCGATCACCCTGCCCCCCGCGGCCGTCTTCGAAGGGAGCACCGGGCAAGTTCTCTTGCTCGGTGCGCTCTGCGCGGGCGGCACGCCGAGCCTCGAGGGCTGTGACGAGGCCGCGACCGACGGCGAGGTGGTGATCTTCGGCTTCCCGGCGAGCCTCGGCGCGGAGCCGCCGAACCGGCATCCGTCGATCGCCGACGAGGCCTTCGCGATCGACGAGCGCGCGTGGGCCCCGCCTCCCGCGGAGCTCCCCGCGACCGCCTGTGCGTCGAGGCCCGACGACGACGCGCTCCCGCACGTCGGCTGGCGCGCCGAGGAGGACGCGCCGAGCCTGACCGTGACGACCCGGCCCGACGACCGCGAGCCCTACCTCGAGCTCGTGTTCGGCGAGGAGACCCCGACGCTCGTCGAGTCGCGGGAGGAGCTCACGATCGCGCTCGTGATCGGCGCGGGCGAGCTCCCGCGCGGGCAGACCGTGATCTTCGACGACGCCGCGCTCGACGTGACGATCCCGTGGACGCCGCCGCCGCGCGAGGAGATCCCTGCCGACGGGCTCACCGTCGAGCTGATCGCCGTCGCGCGCGACGGCCGCGGCGGGATGGACTGGACCCGCCGCGCGCTGTGTCTCGTGCCGGAGGGGTGATCAGCGCACGGGGAGCGCGATCCCTTCGAGGCTCGTCCGCACGCGGATCACGTCGGGCTCGCCGAGCGAGGCCACGAAGAGATCCGTCGCGCCGAACGCGTCGTCTCCGAAGACGCCGTTGGCGGGCAGGGTGATCGCGCGCGTCGGGACGAGCGGCGTCGTGGTGTCCTCGCCCGGCGTCGCCGTCACGATGCCGATGGAGCTCGTGACGAGCACGAGCTCGCCGGTGCTCGTCGTGACGATCCCGTCGACGTTGGCGACGCCCTCGATCGACGGCGCCGGCGCGCCGTAGCTCGAGGCCGCGCGATCGAACGCGAGCGCGTGGACGGTGGCCCCGTCCCACGACGCGACGTAGAGCGTCGCCCCGTCGGCCGCGAAAGCGAGGCCGTTCGGGTAGGTGATCGCGTCGGTCACGAGCGCGACGTTCGCGCCGTCCGCGTCGGCGCGGAACACGCGGTTGCCCATGCTGTCGCTGAACACGAGCGAGTCGTCGGGCGCGACCGCGACGAAGTTCGTGAGCCCGAACGGCATGCCGTCGGGGTCGGCGGTGACGAGCGGCGAGACGGCGCCGGCGCGCGTGACGAGGAAGATCCCGGGGACGCCGCCCGCGTCCTTCGCGCACACCACGAGCTCGCCGTCCGCGCGCACCGCGATCCCGAGGGGACCCTCGATCGCGACGAGATCCGCGGTGGCGCCATCCGCGCCGACGCGCACGATGCGGCCGTCGAGGGTGGTCACGTAGAGCGCCGAGCCGCCCGCGGCGTCGGTGCCGAGCGCGATGCCCTCGGCGTTCGCGCCGAGCGCGGCGAGCGCCTCGACCATCGGCGGCCCCGCGTCCGCGCGCGCCGCGTCCTCGGCGGCGGCGTCGGTCCCCGCGTCGGTGCCGCCGCTGCCGGAGCACGCGACCAGCGTCAGGAGCCACGGAGCGATGCGGCGAAGCGGCATGGAGAGCACGTAGCACTTCCCTTCAGGAGAAGCCCTCGAGCGCGAGCTCGCACAAGAGCGCGGGCGCCTCCGGGTCGTCGACGTCGGTCACCGCCCACGCGCGCGGGAGCCCCGCGGGATCGGGCGCGATCCCCTCGACCTTGAGGCGCGTCGGCGCGCCGTCCTCGCCGACGAGCGGCGCCCACCGCGCGCCGTCCCCGTCGATCACGCCGACGCGCGCGCCGAGCACGACGCCGTCCGAGTAGGTGTCGGGCGAGGCCTCGGCGCCCGCGGCGAAGAGCACGCGCCCGACCGGGAGCGCCGCCACGTCGGTGAAGCCGAACGGGACACCGTCGACCGCGCCGAGCTCGTAGCGCACGACGTCGCGGAGCGACGGCGCGGCCCCGCCCCGGTCGAGCCAGCGCAAGAAGGCTTGCACATCGAGATCGACGCTCGCGCTCACGGGGGCGACTCCGTCGATCACTGCGCCGTTCCCGCGCTGGAAGAGGCGCAGCCGATCGCCGACCACCGCGGCGCCCTCGACGTTGAGCTCCGAGCCCGAGAGCTCGCGCGCCGCGCGCAGCGCCGCGTAGAGCGGCGCCGCGTCGCGCACGTCGACCGCCGACAGATCCGCGCGCGCGATCGCGATCCGCTCGCGCCGCGCCGTCGAGCCCGACCCGAACGCGAGCACCCGCCCGTCCGGCAGCGCGACGAGCGCCTCGAGGTCGGGCTTGTGCGCCTTGTTGCCGAGCGCGTCCGAGAACTGCCGCCGTCCGTCCTCGCCCGCCGGCAGCGCCAGCGCGCTCACCTCGCCGCCGTCGCGCCGGATCCCGAGGAAGCACGCGTCGTCCTGCGCGATCACCCACGCGCCCGCGGCGCGCGCGAGGCCCGAGGCGGCGCGCACGTGCGGTGGGCGGTCGAGCTCGGCGGGCGCGGCGTCCGAGTAGACGAGCGGCACGCACGCGACGACGCGTGCGCGCAGCGACGCATCGGACCGGGCGATCACCACTCGCGGTTCGGTCGGCACGCTCACCGAGGGCGACGGATGACACGCCGCGAGCGCGAGGGCGAGCAGGCAGCGAGGAGCGCGGCGCATGGGCGCATCGTATCCATGGCTCGTTCTGCTACGAAGCCCGGCATGGACGGCCCCGCCTATCGCATCCTCACCCCGCGCCTGTGCCTGCGCTGCTGGGGCCCCGCCGACGCGCCCGCGCTGCGCGAGGCGATCGCCGCGAGCATGGAGCACCTGCGCCCTTGGATGCCGTGGATCGCAGAGGAGCCGATGTCGCTCGACGACAAGATCGCGCAGCTCCGCCTGTTCCGCGCGCGCTTCGACGGTGACGACGACTACATCTACGGGATCTGGGATCGCGCGGAGACCCGGGTGCTCGGCGGCACGGGCCTCCACACGCGCGTCGGCGACGACGCGCTCGAGATCGGCTACTGGATCCGCGCCGACCGCACGCGCGAGGGGTTGGTCACCGAGGCGGCCGCCGCGCTCGTGCGTGTCGCGTTCGGCGTGCACCGGATCCCCCGGGTCGAGATCCACTGCGCGCCCGACAACGTGGCGAGCGCGCGCGTGCCCCAGAAGCTCGGCTTCGCGCACGAGGCGACGCTGCGCGGTCGGAACCGGCGCCCCGACGGGAGCCCGCGCGACACGATGATCTGGTCGCTCTTCCGGCTCGACGCGCCGGCGCTGCCCGACTTCCCGATCGAGGCGTTCGACGCGGCCGGGCGCCGCCTCTCGGTCCCGTGATCCGACCCCGCGAATCGCGTACCGTCGCGCCATGACCGACGTCGCGAGCATCACCCGCCCGAGCCACAAGCTCCTCTGGCAGTTCCTGGTCCTCGCGCTGCTGACCGGGCCGATGTTCCCGATCACGTTCCTCCCGCTGTACTTCAAGTACCGCACGCTCACCTACCGCTTCGACGACGAGGGCGTCGCGATGAGCTGGGGCTGGTTCTGGCGGCGCGAGATCCACCTCACGTACGCGCGCATCCAGGACATCCACGTCTCGCTCGGGCTCGTCGAGCGCTGGCTCGGGCTCGGCACGATCCTCGTGCAGACCGCGTCGGGGAGCGCGTCCGCGGAGATGGCGATCGTGGGCCTGACGGAGCACGAGGCGGTCCGAGACTTCCTCTACGCGCGGATGCGTGGTGCAAGGGAAGTAGACGACGCGACGGCGCCCCCCGAGGACGACGCGAGCGCGCTCCTGGTCGAGATCCGCGACGAGCTGCGCGCGATCCGCGCGCGGCTGGAGGCCTGAGCGATGTACGGCCTCGTCCGCACGCTGGTCCTCCGCCTGCTCCGCGCGCCCACCGAGCCGCCCCATCCGCCCGCCGGCTCCCGCGGCGCGGAGGTGCGCACCGTCCGCGCGTCGAAGAGGCTCCTCACGGTGCGGCTCGCCGCGCTCGCGATCCCCGCGGCGCTCGTCGTCTCGACCCTCGGCCTCGTCCTCTTGGCGGCGTGGGCCGAGGACGCGCCGCCGGTGGCTGGCGTCCTCGTGGGCGTCGTGTTGTCCACTTTTCTTGCGTTCTTCTGGGTGCAGTACCTGCTCGTCCGGTTGGACTTCGACATGCGGTACTACCTCGTCACCGACCGCAGCCTCCGCGTCCGCGAGGGCGCGCTCGTGATCACCGAGCACACGTTCACGTTCGCGAACATCCAGAACCTGACGATCGAGCAGGGCCCGCTCGAGCGGTTCCTGGGCATCGCGAACCTCCGCGTCCAGACCGCGGGGGGCGGGGGCGGCGGTGCGCCGGGCGAGGCCGGGGGTGGGGGGCACGGCGGCACGCTCCGCGGGA
>JAYRVK010001104.1:0-1822 GCA_041918555.1 Sandaracinaceae bacterium | reverse complement strand
GCCGCCTCGGCCGCGGGCGCGGCGCCCGTCGCCGGGGAGAGCGTCACGGTCCACACGCGCGGGTTCTTGGCCTCGACGGCCACCCGGACGCGGGTCCCGTTGTCGGCCACGTGCTCGAAGCTCGCGGCGCCGCGCGCCCGGAGCTCGCTCACCGCCTCCGGGGTCGCGGCCTCCTGCACGAGCTGCGCGATCTGCGCGTGATCGATCGGCGCGTTGGACTTGCGCTCGCCGGTCGGGAACCGGAACAAGACGGCCTCCCCCGACGCGAGCACGACCTCGCGGGCGTTGTGGCGGACGAGGTGCTGCACGTAGAAGTCGATGCGCTTCATGAGGGCGAGGCGAGAGTAAGCGTTCTCCACGTGCCGGCGAAGGGGCTTCGAGCCGTGGTCGTCTCGCGGTACAAACGGGCCGTGACCGCCGACGCGCAGCGGCTGACCCGGTGGATCGCGGTGCTCGGGGGCATCGCGCTCCTGGGCCTCGCCACGTACTACCTGCGCGCGGTGCTCACGCCGATCTTCTTCGCGTTCCTCATCGCGTACCTCCTCGACCCGCTCGTGGATCGCTTCGAGCCGCGCGTCGGGCGGACCGCCGCGATCGTGATCGTGCTGGGGCTCGTCTTCCTCGGGCTCGCGCTCTTCGTCGTGCTGTTGCTGCCGAGCGTGGTCCGCGAGCTCGTCGCGTTCGGGCACGAGCTCCCGGACAAGCTGCACCGACTGCAGGAGGCCATCGCGCCCCAGCTCGCGGCCTATGGCGTCGAGCTCCCGCACGACTTCTCCGAGGTGCGCGCGCTCGTCGAGGAGTACGTGGGCGGGGGGGGCGAGGGCGCCGATCCCGACGCGGGCGAGGAGCTCGCGACCCGCGCCGCTGAGGCCCTCGGCACCATCGGACAGTGGATCCTCGGGGGGACCGCGTCCCTCGTGTCCGTCGTCGCGAGCCTGCTCATCGTGCCCGTGATCGCGTTCTATCTGCTCCACGACTTCGACCACATCACGGCCGGCATCCGCGACCTCGTCCCGCACCGCTACCGGCCGTTCGTCGTGGACGTCGCAAGGGAAGTGGACCAGGTGCTGGGGCAGTTCATCCGCGGCCAGCTCCTCGTGATGCTGATCCTCGCCGTGCTCTACTCGGTCGCCTACTCGATCGCGGGGATCCGCCTCGCGATCCCGATCGGGATCATCGCGGGCCTCTTGTCGTTCATCCCCTACGTGGGCGGCGCCTCGGCGCTGGTGCTCGGCCTCTTGATGTGCGCGCTCGGCTTCGAGAGCTGGTGGCAGGTCGGCGGCGTGGTCGTCGGCTACGCGATCATCCAGGCGCTCGAGGGGCTGCTCATCACGCCGCGGATCGTCGGCGACAAGGTGGGGCTCGCGGCGGTGTGGGTCCTCGTCGCCTTGATGCTCGGCGGTGAGCTCTTCGGGTTCCTCGGCGTGCTCCTCGCGGTCCCCGCCGCGGCCGTCGCGAAGATCTTCGTGCTGCGCGCGGTCGCGCACTACCGCAAGAGCGAGCTCTTCCTCGAGGGGCGGCCGGACGAGACCAAGAGCCCGATCGTGGGCCTCCTCGGGGAGGAGGGGCTGCCCGACGATCCGAAGCTCGCCGCGCAGAAGGCCGAGGCGCACGACGAGTGGCCCGAGGAGGACGCGATCGAGCACGCCGTCGCGGTGTCGCGGAGCGAGCGGCCGGAGACGGGCGCCGCGGAGGTGGCGCCCCCCCCGAGACCTTTCCCGCGCCCGACGCGCCGGCGCCGCACCCGGAGGAAGAATGAGCGATCGAACGGTGGTCCTCTACGACGGCGCCGATCCGGACCTCGCGCGCGTCGCCGCGGCGG
>JAYRVK010001103.1:0-12879 GCA_041918555.1 Sandaracinaceae bacterium | reverse complement strand
GGCGGGACGAGATCCCTAGCTTGCGGGCCACTCATGGACCGCGAGATCTTCCGATCCACCACGATCGTCGCGGTCCGCCGCGAGGGTCGGGCGGCGATGGCGGGCGACGGACAGGTGTCGCTCGGCCAGACCGTCATGAAACGGCACGCGAAGAAGGTCCGCCGCATCGCGGACGGAAGGGTCGTCGCGGGGTTCGCCGGCGCGTCGGCCGACGCCTTCGCGCTCCTCGACCGGTTCGAGGCGAAGCTCAAGGAGTGCTCGGGGAGCCTGCCGCGCGCGGCGGTCGAGCTGGCGAAGGACTGGCGGACCGATCGCTACCTCCGCCGGCTCGAGGCGATGCTGATCGTGATGGACGAGAAGCACACGCTCCTCATCTCGGGCACGGGCGACGTGATCGAGCCGGACGAGGGCATCCTCGCGATCGGCTCGGGCGGCTCGTACGCGCTCGCCGCGGCCCGCGCGCTCGTGCGCCACACCGACAAGAGCGCGCGCGACGTCGCCGTCGAGGCGCTCTCGATCGCGGCCGAGATCTGCGTCTACACGAACGACTCGATCGTCGTCGAGGAGGTCGCCCAATGAGCCCGGAGCTGACCCCGCGCGAGATCGTCGCGGAGCTCGATCGCTACATCGTCGGGCAGCAGAAGGCGAAGCGCGCCGTCGCGGTCGCGCTGCGCAACCGGTGGCGGCGCCAGAACGTGGATCCGCCGTCGATGCGCGAGGACATCGCGCCGAAGAACATCATCATGATCGGCCCCACCGGGGTCGGGAAGACGGAGATCGCGCGGCGGCTCGCGAAGCTCGCGAACGCGCCGTTCATCAAGGTGGAGGCGAGCAAGTTCACCGAGGTCGGCTACGTCGGGCGCGACGTCGAGGCGATGATCCGCGACCTCGTCGAGGTCGGGGTCTCGCTCGTGCGCAAGGAGGAGGTCGAGCGCGTCGAGGCGCGCGCGAAGGAGAACGCCGAGGACCGCCTGCTCGAGCTCATCGCGCGGGCCAAGGATCCGGCGCCGCCCGTCCCCGCGGCGCCGCCGCGCTCGGGCCAGATGTTCGGCCCGTTCTTCGTGCCGGGCGCGCCCGCGGGGCCGCCGCCGCCGGCCGAGCGCCTCGCGGAGCTGCGCGCGAGGCTGCGCTCCGGCGCGCTCGACGAGGAGGAGGTCGAGGTCGACGTCGACGACAACGCGTCTCCCTTCATGCAGATCTTCGGCGCGCACGGCATGGAGGAGATGGAGGTCAACCTCCGCGACATGCTCGGCCAGCTCCCCGGCTTCAAGGGCAAGAAGAAGCGGCGCCGGCTCAAGGTGCCGCAGGCGCTGAAGGTGCTCGAGGCCGAGGAGGCCGAGAAGCTCGTCGACATGGACCGCGTGCACCGCCAGGCGCTCGAGCGCACGCAGCAGTCGGGGATCGTGTTCCTCGACGAGATCGACAAGGTCGCGGGCCGCCAGAAGGCGGGCGCGGGGCCCGACGTGTCGCGCGAGGGGGTGCAACGCGACTTGCTCCCCATCGTCGAGGGCAGCACCGTGAGCACGAAGTACGGGCCGGTGAAGACCGACCACGTGCTCTTCATCGCGGCGGGCGCGTTCCACGTCGCGCAGGTGAGCGACCTCATCCCCGAGCTCCAGGGCCGCTTCCCGATCCGCGTCGAGCTGGACTCGCTCGAGAAGCAGGACTTCGTGCGCATCCTGACCGAGCCCGAGACCTCGCTGACCAAGCAGTACCAGGCGCTCCTCGCGACCGAGGGGCTGCGGCTCGAGTTCACCGCCGACGCGGTCGAGGCGCTCGCCGAGTACGCGCAGGAGGCGAACCGGCGCAACGAGAACATCGGCGCGCGGCGGCTGCACACGGTGCTCGAGGCGCTCCTCGAGGAGGTCAGCTTCAGCGCGCCCGACATGAGCGAGGACCGCCTCGTGATCGACGCGGCGATGGTGCGCTCGGTGCTCGCGCCGATCCTCGAGGACCAGCAGCTCGGCAAGTACATCCTGTAGCCGACCCGTGCACGAGCAGGTCATCGCGCTCCCGCGCTCGGCGTTCTCTCCGCGCGAGGTCGCGCGCGCTGGCGATCTCTGGCGGGCGTTCCAGGACCTCGCGGTCGGCGGCTCGTCGAGCGCGGGCTGGCCGCCCGAGCGCTACCGCGCCGAGGGCGTGTCCTGGATCGTGCGGAGCATGGCGGTGGTCCACCACCGCGAGACGGAGTTCGGTGAGGCCATCCGCGGGACGACGTGGCCGAGCGCGCTACGGCGGGGGATGTTCTTCCGGCGCGAGTGCCGGCTGCGCGGGCCCGCGGGCCCCGTCGCGTCGGCCACGCAGGACTGGGTGCACGTCGCGGCCGATCTCACGCTCACGCGCGCGTCCGACGCGCTCGTCGCGTCGTTCCCGATCGAGGCGCACGACGCGCCGGTCGAGCTCCCCGCGCACGCGCCGATCGAGGGCGCTGCGACGCACACCTTCGAGCTCGAGTGCTGGCACACCTGGATGGATCCGCTCGGCCACGTGAACCACCCCGTCTACGTGGAGTGGGCGGACGAGGCGCTCGCGCGCGTGCTCGCGGCGCGCGGCGTCGACCCGTCCGAGGTGCGCCCCGTCGCCGAGGCTGCGCGCGTCAGGAGCGGCGTCGTGGCGGGCGATCGCGTGCGCGTCGAGACGCGCCTCGTCGGCGAGACCGACGGCGCGGCGGTGCTCGCGCACGAGCTCTCGGTGACCGGCCGCGCCGTCGCGACCGTGACCACGATCCGCGCGCTCGCGAGCGGCGCGCCCCTCGTCGGGTGGGTCGCCGAGCCGGCGCGCGGCGCGCGCGAGCCGAGCACGCGGGTCCGACGCGCTTGACAGGCCGCTGACCCCCGATCGACGAGATGTCCACGAGCCCTTCATGGCCAGACGCCCCACACGAACGCTCGTCGCGTACTTCGTGGTTCGACGTGAAGACCGCGCGCGCCGAGGACGCCCCGGCGGCGGTGGTCGGCGAGGTGCAGGCCGGCGCGCACGACCGCGTGGTGATCGGCGTCGCGCCCACCGGGGGCTTCAACCTCGGCTTCATCGGCCGCGAGCACGAGCGCGTCGCCACGGAGACGAGCGCGAACCTCCTGATCGTGCACCGCTACGTCGAGGGCGCGCCCCGCCCCAGCCTCGCGCCCCCGCCGCTGGTGGACGCACCCCCCGCCCCACGCTAAAGGGCCGCGCGCATATGGACGAGAGCATCGTCTCCAAGGCCGCGGTCCTCCTCGAGGCGCTCCCCTACATCCGCTCGTTCCACGGCGCGCGCTTCGTCGTGAAGTACGGCGGCCACGCGATGGTCGACCCCGCGCTCCGCGACAGCTTCGCGCGCGACATCACCCTGATGAAGTTCGTCGGCCTGCATCCGATCGTGGTCCACGGCGGCGGCCCGCAGATCGACGACATGATGGTCCGCATGGGCGCGAGCTCCGAGCGCGTGCAGGGACTGCGCGTGACCGACGACGCCACGATGGAGATCGTCGAGATGGTCCTCGGCGGCAAGATCAACCAAGAGATCTGCACGCTGATCGGCAACCACGGCGGCCGCGCGGTCGGGCTCAGCGGCGTCGACGACGCGTTCCTCCGCGCCGATCGCGTCACCGAGATGCGCACAAAGAGCGGCGCGCTCGTCGACCCCGGGCGCGTCGGCGAGGTGAAGACGGTGCGCACCGAGGTGGTGGATCGCCTCGTCGAGGGCGGCTTCATCCCCGTGATCGCTCCCATCGCGGTCGACGCGCAGGGGCACACCCTCAACGTCAACGCCGACAACGTCGCCGGTGCGGTCGCGTCGGCGCTCGGCGCCCGCAAGCTCGTCCTGATGACCGACATCGAGGGCGTGCGCGGCGAGGACGGTCAGGTCATCTCCTCGATCGGCGCGGCGCGGATCGAGGAGCTCATCGAGGAGGGCGTCATCGACGGCGGCATGATCCCGAAGGTGCGCTGCGGCCTCGACGCGCTCGCGCTCGGCGTGCAAAAGGTCCACATCATCGACGGACGCGTGCGGCACGCGTGCTTGCTCGAGATCTTCACCGACCACGGCGTCGGCACGCAGATCACTGCCTGACGCGTCACTCCTCGAGATCGTAGAAGACGCGCTCGTTCCCGTTGGCGGGGACGTCGACCACGCGGTTGTGCGTGTTGCCGTCGCGGTCGACGATGCGCAGGCGCAGCCGGCCCGAGGTGACCGAGGCCTCGGCGATCGGCGTGGTGCCGATGAGGCGCGAGCCGACGTAGACCTTCGACCACGGGCGCGTGTTGATCGAGAGCCGGCCCGGCGGGCGCTCGGGGCCGCGGTCGAGGCGGACCAGGCGCGCCTCGACGGTGGCGCGCGCGTCGCCCGCGACCTCGACGTCGGCCTCGAACGGCGCGTGTCCCTCGCGCTCGACGGCGACGTGGTGCGGGCCCGCGGGGAACCGCGCGAGGGTGATCGGCGTGAGCCCGTCGATCGCTTCGCCGTCGACGCGCACGCTCGCGCCGCTCGGGGTCGAGGTCACGACGAGCGTGCCGAGCGCGACGGGGACCGGCGCGGGCTCGGGGTCGGGGGGGGGCTCGACGTCGGGGGTCGGCTCCGCGACCACGGGCTCCGGAGGCGGCGGCTCGTCCGTCGCGACCGGTGGCTCGGGGGCATCGGGCCAGAGGGCGACGGCTCCCGCCGCGGCGAGCCCGACCAGCGCGGCCGCGGCGAGCGCGATCCAGCCGATCGGGCGCCTGGGCGGCGGCGCGACGACGGCCTCGTTGCGCCCCGTCTGCGCCTCGAGCGCTTGATAGGAGGGGTGCGACGCGGCGGCCGCGTCCGGCGGCTTCTTGCGCTGGAACGACTGCCCGAACGGGGTCGAGTCGACGAGCGGGCCGCGCCGGATCTGCTCCGCGTAGAGGTCCTCCATGAGCTCGGCGACCTTGCTCGCGTTCACCACGTGGCCCCGCTGCGCGAGCCATCGCTCGAGCTCGGTCTGGAGCTCCGCGGCCGTCGCGTAGCGGTTCTCGCGCGCCTTCGCGAGGGCCTTCTTGATGATCGGGTCGAGGCCCTCGGCGTCGGGGCGCTCGGCGGCGAGGGGGGGGGCGTCCTCCTCGATGATCGCCTTCATCGTCTCGAACTCGTTGTCGCGCGTGTAGAGCGCGCGGCCGGCGAGCGTCTCCCAGAGGCAGATCCCGATCGCGAACACGTCGACGCGTCCGTCGAGGTCCTTGTTGAGGCACTGCTCGGGCGCCATGTACGAGAACTTGCCCTTCACCGTCCCGGCCTGGGTCTTCGACGCGTGCGAGGTGGCCTTCGCGATCCCGAAGTCGAGCAACTTGACTTGCCCGTCGTACGCGACCATCACGTTGTGCGGGCTGACGTCGCGGTGGACGATCTCGAGGGGCTTGCCGAGCGCGTCGCGCGCGTTGTGCGCGTACGCGAGCGCCCCCGCGATGTCGGCCAGGATCCGCACGGCGACCGGCGCGGGGATCCCGCCGATGTCCCGCGCGCGGCGGATGAGCTTGCCGAGCGGCACGCCGTTGACCCACTCCATCGCGATGAAGAAGGAGTCGTCGAGCTCGCCGAACTCGTAGATGTGGCAGATGCTCGCGTGGTTGAGCTGGATGGCGAGCCGCGCCTCGTCGAGGAACATCTCGACGAACTGCTCGTCGTCGGCGACGTGCGGGAGGATGCGCTTGATCGCCAGGTGGCGGTGCGTCCCGAGGTTCGTGGCCTCGCGGCCGAGGAAGATCTCGGCCATCCCGCCGAACGCGATGCGGCCGAGCACCTCGTAGCGCCCGAACATGCAGATCGCGGGCAGCGGCGGGCGATCCGACTTCCTCGTCTCCTCGATCAGCGCGTCGAGCGAGATGTCGATGCTCGAGGGGTCGACGGCCTCGAGCTCCATGGACTCTTCGCTGGAGGTCTTCCCCTGCCGGCGCGCGGAACCGAGCGCGGGGAGGTCGGTGCGCGTCGGCGGCGCGGACGACGGACCGGCGCGCTCGCCGGGGAGCTCCGCACGGCGCGCGCCGGTCACCACGCCCTGTGTCTCGGGGAGCGCGGGCACGCGCGCCTCGAGCGCGGCGAGCGATCCCAGCGCGCGCCCCGGCGGAGGCGGCGGTGGGATCCCGCGCGGTTTGCCCGGGTCGTCCGGTTTCGAGCTCATCGCACCCGCCCCCAGCATACCGCGATGCCCGCCCGATTGCCTCGCTCGCGACGCGCCCCGCGGCGCCGGTGTATCCTCTGGGACGGTGCTCGCGTGACTCATCGGCTCAAGGAGATCGCCGGGTTCGTCCTCTGCGCCGCGCTCGCCGCGCCCGCGGCGGCGCAGGACGGCTCGCCCGAGGACGCGCTCGCGGGCATCCGCGAGCAGGTGCTGCACGCGGACTACCGCGCGGCCCTCGAGGCGGTGACCGCGTTCGTGGAGCGGGAGGACCTGGACGCGGCGACGCACAACGCGGGGCTCGAGGTGCTCGCCACGATCCACATCGCGCTCCGTCAGGAGGCTCTGGCCGAGGCCGTGCTCGCGCGGCTCTACGCGCGGGACCCGGCGCATCGTCTGGCGGACCCCGACGCGAGCCCGCCGGTGATCGCGGCGTTCGGTCGCGCGCGCGCGCGGCCCCCCGCAGCCCTGCCGGTGACGCTGGCGGATCACACCGAGCCGCTCGACGCGCGCCGGTCACCGAGCGTGACCGTCGAGCTCGAGGAGGGCGCGGGCCTCGTGAGCGAGGTGCGCCTGTCCTATCGCCAGGGCGACGGCGGGTTCCTGGGCGTCGAGATGACGCTCGAGGGCACCGCCGCGACCGCGCGGATCCCCGTGCTCGACGAGGCGTCGGCCTACTCCGTCGAGTACACGGTGGAGGCGCGCGCGCCGAGCGGTCACGTGCTCGCGCGCCTCGGCTCCGAGGCCGAGCCGATGCGCCTGTTGGTGCCTGCGCGCGCGGAGATCGTGCGGGACGGGGTGGGACCGGTCGTCGTGGAGGGCGGCGGCGACGACGGCGTGGTCATCGGCGCGATCCTCGGGGTCGCCGGCGCGCTCCTCGTCGCGGGCGGGATCGTCGCGGCGGTGGTCATCGCCGGCGAGGTCTCCGGGCCCGCCGACGGGAGCCTCGGCAACATCGATCTGCCGCTGCTGCGATTCTGACGGGTCAGAGCCCGGTGATCCCGTAGTCGAAGTCGCCGCAGTCGCAGGTGCCCCCCTGGTAGCCGTCGGCGAAGAAGTAGAAGAGGCCGGGTCCCAGGGTCGTCGTGAACGACGAGCGCAGCGCGCGGTCGCACATGTTCGGGCCCGTGCAACCGTCGTCGTTGCACGCGAGGAGGTTGGCGGCGCTGTCCGTCGTGCACACGCCCCGGACGTAGATCGCGCTGTCGAAGGTCGAGCCGAGCGTGCATCCGTTGAACGTGACGGTCCGGCTCGTCGGCAGGTAGAAGTAGTAGACGCGATCGTTGGAGGCGCCGGTCCCGATGAAGTTGCACCCCGTGACCACCGCGGGCTGGTAGTCGGCCCCGAAGGCGCACGTGTTGCCGGTGAGCGCGGTGGTCCCCGCCGGGATCGGGGTCGGGCTCCCGCAGCGGTCCCCGGCGACCGTCGCGGCGTTGAAGTAGAGGTCGACGATCACGTCGGCCGTCGTCGCGGCCTCGGTGTCCACGATCACGTTGTACGTCCCGGCCGGGAGCGCGGTGAGCTGGAGCGCCGAGGTGGTCAGGCCGTCCGCGTCGTCGTTGCAGCCGCGCTCGGTGCCTCCGCACGAGCACTCGCGCACGTAGATCACGGTGTCGCGCGCGCCGGTGCCGTGGGTCGTGACGAAGACGTCGCTCGGCGCGGTCAGCGTGAACGTGAGGTAGGCCTCGGCGCCCGCGCCGCCGCACGTGCCGGTCTGGGCGTGCGCGCGCAGTGGGACCGTGAAGCGCCCGCCCGGCGCCACGACGCCGACCGCGCCCGTGCACGCGGAGCACGCGCCGCAGCCTTCGTCGATCGCGGTGTCGCAGTTGTCGTCGACGCCGTTGCAGAGCTCGGTCGGCGGCGTGCACATGCCCCACCCGCAGCTCGCGTCGCAGATCTGGGTCCCCGTCGACCCGCACGACGTCGTGCAGAACTGCGTCGACGGGGGAGTGCACGCGAAGCCGTCGTCGACCATCGTGTCGCAGTCGTCGTCCAGCCCGTTGCAGATCTCCGCGGGCGGGACGCACATCGTCTCGAACGTGCAGTCGGAAGCACAGGCTCGCGTGCCGCTCGAGCCGCAGCTCGTCATGCAAGGCGAGCCGCGGCCGGCGCAGCACGGGAAGCCATTGTCGCAGGTCCCGTCGCAGTCGTCGTCCACCCCGTTGCAGGCCTCGGCGGGCGCGGTGCACGTGCCGAACGTGCAGCCCGCGCCGCACGTGCTCGTGCCCGTCGAGTCGCAGATCGTCGTGCATGGACCCGTGCTCCCCGCGCAGCATTCGAACGCCTCGTCGCACATCGTGTCGCAGTCGTCGTCCGCGCCGTTGCAGGCCTCGGCCGACGGCGCGCACGTGCCCCACGTGCAGTCCGCCTGGCAGGTCTCGCTGCCCATCGTCGAGCAGCCCGTCGTGCAGTCGCGCGTCGAGCTCGGCACGCACGTGAAGCCCTCGTCGATCGTCCCGTCGCAGTCGTCGTCGCTCCCGTTGCAGATCTCGGCGGGCGGCGCGCACGCGTCGAAGCGACAAGTCGAGTTGCACGTGCGCATCCCGGTCGAGCCGCAGCTCGTCGTGCAGGCCTCCATCGCGCCGACCGTGCACTCGGTGCTCTCGTCGACGTCTCCGTCGCAGTCGTCGTCTCGGCCGGTGCACCCCTCGGGCGGCGGCACGCACGCGCCGAGCGTGCACGCGGTCGCGTCGCAGAGGCGGCTGCCCGTCATCATCCCGGGCGGATCGCACGTCGTCGCGCAAGGCGCGCTCGTGCGCGCGACGCAGGCGAAGCCGTCGTCGGGCGTGCCGTCGCAGTCGTCGTCCGCGCCGTTGCAGGTCTCGGTCCCCGACGAGCACGCGCTCCACGTACAGCCCGCCTCGCAGGTCCTCGTGCCCGGCGAGCCGCACATCGTCGTGCAGGCCTCGGTCGCCCCGAGCACGCACGCGAACACGTCGTCGGGCGCGCCGTTGCAGTCGTCGTCCGTCCCGTTGCACGTCTCGGCGGGAGGGGAGCACAGGCTCCACGTGCAGCTCGCGTCGCACACGCGGCGCCCGGTCGTGCGGCACGACGTCATGCACGGCTCCTCGGCGCCGCGGCAGCACGTGAACCCGTCGTCGCAGCCGGCCGCGCAGTCGTCGTCGGTCCCGTTGCAGACCTCGATCCCGTCCGGGCTCACGTCGGGGTTCGTGTCCACGCAGTCGGTCGCGGGGACCCCTCCCGCTTCGGGGCACGTGGCGTCGCCGAAGCCATCGCCGTCGGCGTCCCGCGTGCGGTGCGCGCACTCGCCGCGGAGCGCCTCGTCGCACGAGTCCGCGGTGCACGCGTCCATGTCGTCGCAGTCGATGGGCGTCCCCGCCACGCAGGCCATCGCGTCGCAGACCTCGATCCCGTTGCACGCGCGGCCGTCGTCGCAGTCGCCGTCGGAGGTGCACGTCCTCGCGGGGCACCCCTCGACCGGATCGCAGGTCGTGCCCTCGAGGCAGAGGCGATCGTCGGGCGTGTGCGTGCACATGCCGTCGGAGCACGCGTCGACCGTGCAGGCGACGCCGTCGCCGCAGTCCCCGGGGCCGCGGCACGGCCCCCCCCCCCGTCCGCCGGGCCCGCGTCGAGCCCGCCGTCGGGCGGATCGACGCCCTGGCACGTACCGGCCACGCAGTCGCGGCCCGGCCCGCACATCACGCCGACGCACTCCCGAGGGATCTCGACCGGCACCGTGACCTGCATCCCCGGCACGAAGGCGCTCCGCACCACGCGGCGCGCGACGAACGCGCCGTCGAGGAGCGCGGTCACCGTGATGGTGACCCCGCCGCGCTCCATCGCGCCGGGCCGGAGCGAGACCGTGTGCGGCCAGTCGGCGGACAGGTCGTAGCGCCGGTCGACCATGTTCCCCCCGTCGCCCGTCACCGCGACCTGGAGCTGGTTCACCTCCGCCGGCACGGCCAACGGCGAGGTGACCTCGACCAGCAGCGAGGTCGTGTCCGCGCACCCGACGACGGAGAGCGCGAGCAAGAGGCCGACACGGCGCATCGGCTCCCATCTTACGCTGGTTCGGGCTCGCGATGCAGTCGCACGCGCGTCATGGCCCCGGCGGCCCTCGCGGAGCGCGGAGAAGCCTGGTACGTCTCCGCCCCATGTCCCGCAAGAACGCTGAGCTCGTCGCGCTCGCGCGCGCCACCTCGCTGCCGAACTACAAGCCCCCGCCGTTCGTCCTCACCGAGGGCGCGGGCTGTCGGGTGCGGGACGTCGAGGGGAACGAGTACCTCGACTTCTCCGGCGGCATCGCGGTGCTCTCCGTCGGGCACGCGCACCCGAGGCTCGCGGAGGCGATCGCGCAGCAGGCGCGGCGGCTCATCCACACCTCGAACCTCTTCTACAACGATCGCGCGATCGAGCTCGGCGCGGCCCTCGTCGCGCGCACGCCCTTCGATCGCGTGTACTTCGCGAACAGCGGGACCGAGGCGAACGAGGCGCTGCTCAAGCTCGGGCGCCGCTGGCACCACGAGCACGGGCGCCCCGAGCGGGTGGAGATCGTCGCCGCGCTCGGCAGCTTCCACGGCCGCACGATGGGCTCGCTCACCGTCACGGGTCAGCCGAAGTACCACGTGGGCATGGGCCCGCTCGTCGGCGGCGTCCGACACGTCCCCTACGGCGACCTCGACGCGATGCGCGCGGCGATCGGGCCCACCACCGCGGCGGTGTTGCTCGAGCCGGTGCAGGGCGAGGGAGGGCTCGTGGTGCCCGACCCCGCGTACCTCCGCGGCGTGCGCGCGCTGTGCGACGAGCGCGGCGCGCTCCTGTTCTTCGACGAGGTGCAGACCGGCTTCGGCCGCACCGGCGCGTTCCTCGGCGCCGAGCACAGCGGCGTCGTCCCCGACGGCTGCTCGCTCGCCAAGGGGATGGGTGGCGGCTTCCCGATCGGCGCCATGCTCGTGAAGGAGGCGCTCGCCGACGGGCTCCCGCCCGGCTCGCACGCGAGCACCTTCGGCGGCAACCCGCTCGCGTGCGCCGCGGGCCTCGCGGTGCTGTCGATCCTGGACGACGGCGAGCTGATCGAGAACGCGCGCGTGATGGGCGAGCGGCTCGGCGCCGGCCTCGCGGCGATCGCGCGGGACGTCCCGTGCGCCGCCGAGGCGCGCGGGCTCGGGTTGTTGCGCGGCGTGCGCCTGACCGGCGTCGACGCCCTCGCGGTGCTCGGGCGCCTGCGGGACGAGAAGGAGATGCTGGCCTCGCTCGCGGGCGGCGACGTGCTCCGGCTCGCCCCCCCCCTCGACGGCGGGCCCGCCTACGTCGACGACGCGCTCGCGCGCGTGCGCGCGCTCCTCGCGGAGGTGTCCGCGTGACGCGCCACTTCCTCACCCTGCTCGACCTCGAGGCCGAGGAGCTCGTCGCGCTCCTCGATCGCGCGGACGCCTGGCGCGCCGAGCGCGCGACCGCGCGCGCGCGACCGCTGGCCGGCAAGAGCGTGGTGGTCCTCCTCGAGAAGGCGTCGACGCGCACGCGCCTCTCCTTCGAGATCGGCATCGCCGAGCTCGGCGGGCAGCCGCTCACCCTCATCGCGAAGGACACGCAGCTCGGGCGCGGCGAGCCGCTCCCGGACACCGCGCGGATGCTCTCCGGCTACGCGCACGCGGTGGTCTACCGCACGTTCGGGCACGACCGCGTCGAGACGCTGGCCGCGCACGCGAGCATCCCCGTGATCAACGGTCTCTCGGAGCGCTACCACCCCTGCCAGCTCCTCGCGGATCTCCAGACCGTGCGCGCCGAGCACGGCCGCCTCGAGGGCGTCCGCGTGGCGTGGATCGGCGACGGCAACAACATGGCGCACTCGTGGATCAACGCGGCGGCGCGCACCGGGCTCTCGCTCCGGCTCGCCTCGCCCGCGCGCTACGCGCCGGCGCCCGAGGTCGTCGGCCTCGCGCGATCGCTCGGCGCCGACGTCGAGGTGCTCGAGGATCCGCGGGAGGCCGTCGAGGGCGCGCGCGTGGTCACCACCGACGTGTGGGCGAGCATGGGGCAGGAGGACGAGAACGCCGAGCGCGCGCGCGCGTTCCGCGACTACCGCGTCGACGCCGCGCTGATGGCGAGGGCCGATCGGACGGCGATCTTCCTGCACTGCCTGCCCGCGCACCGCGGCGAGGAGGTCACCGCCGAGGTCATCGACGGACCGGCCTCGCGCGTGTGGGTCGAGGCCGAGAACCGGCTCCACGCGCAAAAAGCGCTGCTCGAGGCGCTGCTCAAGGCACAATGAGCGGCACCCCTCGCGGGGATCGACCCGTTTCCTCGCGCCTGCGAGGTCCTCGGGGGCGGTGCTAGCGTAGTCACGGGCCGATCGCGGAATGGCGTCCAGGGGCGGAAGAGTGCCGAGGCTCGTCGAGGGGGTCGACCTGACCTCCCTGCCGCTCTCTCCGCTCGAGGGCTTCGTCCTGTCGCGCATCGACGGCGTCGCGAGCGTGCAGATCCTCGCCGACCTCACGAACATGGACGAGGAGCACGTCCTTCGCGTGGCGGAGAAGCTCGTCGAGCTCGGCGCGGCGGAGTGGGCCCCCGAGTCGATCAGCCTCCCGCTCCCCACCGGTCGGCCCGCCACGCGGACGCCGAGCCGCGAGGTCGAGGTGCCGCCGTTCCTGCGCGGGCCGCCCGGGCGGCCGGAGCCGGAGGCGCCCCGGATCCGTGTGCGCTCGGAGCGCCCCTCCGCCCGGCCGCCGACCCGGCTCGAGGGCGTGTACTCGAGCAAGCCGCCTTCCGACGATCGGGTCGACATGACGAAGAGCTCCGTCTTCCCGTCGTC
>JAYRVK010001102.1:0-2576 GCA_041918555.1 Sandaracinaceae bacterium | reverse complement strand
TTCCGCACGACGAGCTCGAGCTCGGACTCCTCGTCGAGGCCGCCGACCTCGCCCTCGATCGCGAGGGACAGGGGCGCGGCGCGATCCGCGGGCGCGGTCCACGGCACGCCGAAGCGGGCCTCGACCGAGACGAAGACGGGCGCGCCGCCGGGTGCCTGCACGACCACTCGGTGAGGGCCCGCGGCCGCGAGCTCGGGGGCGTCGACGCGCGCCGCGCCTCCGTCGAGCTCGACCTCGCGCGAGGCACCGTCGATCACCAGCGTGACGCGCGCGGGCGTCTCGCCGCGGGTGAGCCGCTCGACCGCCACGCGCGCGAGCCCGGCGGTCTGCGCGTCGATGGGGTGACCGTCGTTCGCCCACCGCCGGATCGTCGCGAGGATCGCGAACGCGCTCTCGCGCTCGCCGAGCGCCAGCTCCGCCATCGCGAGGAGCACGCTCCCCCGCACGGTGTTCGTCTCGAGCACCAGCCAGCGATCCTCGCCGATCCCGACGACGTGCCGCGCGAGCCGCCGCACCAGCTCCCGCGTCCGCTCCGGGTCCGTCGCCGAGGTCCAGCCGAGCGCGGCCGCGGCGATGGCCCACTCGCGCGGGTCGGTCGACGACATCGCCTCCGAGCCGACCTCGCGGCGCAGCCGGTCGATCAGCGCGCGCGCCCGCGGGAGCTCGCGCCGCGACGGGGCCTCGGCCACGGCGTGAAGACCGAGGAGCGCCCACGCGGTGCGCTCGAGCCGGCCCGCGTCCGGGTCTTCGCCGCGCGCCGCGCGGCGAGGCTCGAGCCCCGCGGTCAGCCGGTCGAGCGCCTCGTCGAGGGCCTCGTCCTCGACCTCGTCCGTCTGCCACGCCCCACCGATCGCGAACCCGAGCTCCTCCGGCGTGGACACCTCCCCGAGCAGCCCGCCCAGATCGCGTCCGTCGCGCTCGAGCGACGCCCACACCGAGTACGGCTGCTGATCGGTCTCGAAGAGCGGCGCCCCGACGGTGAGCTCGACGAAGCCCTCGCGAGGATCCGCCCCCGCGGGGATCGTCAGCTCGACCGCGCCCTCGCCCGCGGCGATGCGCTCCTCGCGCCGCACGTCGCGCCGCGCCACGTCGATCACGCGCATGGGCAGGCGCACCGCGTCGAGCGCGACGCCGTCCGGCCCGACCACCGCGATCGACAGGTGCCCCTCGCCCACGCGGCTCGGCGCGATCACCACCTCGACCGCCCGCGCGTCGCGCGGCTCGACGGTCACCACGACCGGCGCGGCGTCGGCGATCCCGAGCGCCTCGGAACCTCCGACGCGCACCTCGAGCTCGCGCGCGCTCTCGCCGCGGTTCGCCACGCGCACGGGCAGCGCGATCCGATCGCCCCGGTGCGCGACCGCGGGGACCGGCGCGCTCACGACGATGTCGCGATCCACCTCGATCCGCGTGTGCGCCGACCAGCTCCAGCCGTCCTCGCGCCAGACCAGCACCTCGACGAGGTACGTGGTCACCGCGTCGGCCAGCGGGATCGCGAGGTCGGTGAGACCGTCCGCGTCGAGCTCGACGCTCGGGCGGAAGAGGAGCGTCGGAGGGAACCGCTCGCGCAGCACCGCCGCGAGGCCCGACGCCGGCGCCTGGCCCATCCGGACCCGCGGGGTCGCCGCCGTCCGGCTGCGCAGCCCGCCCATGCCGCTCCCGTAGCCGCTGCCGGTCCCCCCCCCTCCGGCGCCGTGCCCGACGAGGCCGAGGCTCCCGAGTCCGATCGTGCCCTCGGACACCTCGGCCGCGACGGCGTCGCCGATCTCGTCCTCGGTCATCTCCGCCGAGACGCGCTGGTACGACTCGCGGATCGCCGCGAGGGTGCGCTCGACGGGCGAGAGGAGCGCGAGCCGCCGCGCGAGCGTGTCCTCGCCCGACGCGAGCGCGTACGGGGTCCCGGCAGGGACCACGCGCGCGAAGGGATCACGCACGTCGTCCGCGGTGCCGAGGCGCCCGTCGGGTCCGGGCGACGCGAGCTCGACGTCGGCCGCGTAGGGCGAGAGGAGCAGCACCGGGGCGCGCGAGGGGCGCAGCGCGAAGCGCCCACCCCACGGATCGTCGAGCTCTTCGGCCCGGATCAGCCCGCGCTCGACGAGCCGCGGCAGCCAGCGGCTCGAGGGCTCGCGCGCCGCCATCCGCGCGGCGGGCGGCGCCTCGTCGCCCGGATCGAGGTAGAGGGCGAGCGCCACCAGCAGCCGCACGAGCCTCGCGCGCGCCACACGGCGCGCGACCGCGTCGTAGCGGAAGCTGGGATCGGACGCCTCGATCATCGCGGGCGTCAGCGGCTCGCCGCCGAGCGTCACCGCGGCGTCGTCGCCGGCGAGCGCGTCGTCGCGGAAGGCGCGCCGCCCACCGGCGACTCGCGTGATCGCGTCGAGCCCGCCGGACTCGAGCGACTGCTCGAGCGCGGCCTCGAGCGCGACCATGGCGGCCCCGACACCCCGCCGCTCGAGCTGGCGCGCGAGCGGCCACGGATCGCGCAGCCCACCGCGCGGCGGCTGGAGCGCGTCGCTCGGAGGGAGGCCCAGAGGGTCGACGAGCGCAGGCGCAGGCTCCGGGGCGGCGTCGGCCGA
>JAYRVK010001101.1:0-1980 GCA_041918555.1 Sandaracinaceae bacterium | reverse complement strand
GGGCGAGGAGATCCGTGTGCGGCGCCTGCACCGGCGGGATCTCAACCGCGTGTGGGAATTCCTCAAGCTCGTGTTCCGCGACGTGAACCGCGAGACGATCGAGTACCAGCGCCCGCGGAGCAAGCAGCGCTTCGTCGAGATCTACGACGACGAGGGCATCGAGCAGCTCGTGTTCGAGATCGGGAGCGAGATCGTCGGCTACGCCGAGTGCGCGTACGAGGTCAGCGGCTCGGACAACTGGATCAACCCCCGCTTCTTCGAGGCGCGCGACATGCGCCCGCTCTTCGTCGAGGAGCTCGCGTCGCACCCCGACTACCAGGGCCGCGGCGTCGGCTCCTTCATGCTCGAGCAGCTCCAGCACCTCGCGCGCGTGCGCGGCTGCACCCACCTCGTGCTCGAGGTCGCCGAGAACAACGAGAACGCGCTGCGCTTCTACCGGCGCCGCACCTTCCAGAAGCTCGACGCGTCGATCTTCATGGCGCAGAAGGTCGAGAGCGAGCCGGAGCTGCTCCCGCCGCGCGCGCTGCCGCCGCGCGAGCCGGAAGAGGGCTGAGTCTTCGAGGGGGCTGCGCGCCCCCTCCCCCAACGCGCGCAGAGCGCGCGCCGGGGCCCCCTCCCTCGTCCGAACGCGCTTGCGCGCGTTCGCTCCCCACGCTCCGCGTGGGGACCCCCTCGGCCGACGGCCGGCGCTACGCGCCGGCCTGGCCTCGATCGATTTATCGACACCCTCTGAGCCTCACACCTCGAGCACGTCCTCTACGGTCGGCGCGCCGTACTCGACCGCGCCGGTGCGGACCTCGAGGTTCGGGAGGATCGAGACGCGACAGCGATCGTGGGTGTGCCCCGCGAGCACCGTGATCCGCCGGCTCGGGTGCTCGAGCGCCACGCGGCGCAGGAGCTGGCCGATCGCGTGGCACGTCATCCAGGGGAGCCAGTCGTCGCCGCTGATCTTCCCGAGGTGCGTCGAGGACTCGCGGAACGGCGGGACGTGGGTCGCGACGATCACGTGCTCGTGCGGCGCGAGTGCCTCGCCGAGGAGCGCGTGGAGCGCGCGCGCCTCCTCGTCGCCGAGGCGGCGCACGACCTCGAGGAGCTTCGCGCGCGAGGGCTGGAGGAGATCGCGGATGCGGAGGTGATCGTTGAGCACGACCGGGGTGCGCTCGGGATCGCCGAGGCGTCCGTCCGCCCAGCCGTCGACGCCGACGAGCGCGGTGGTCGGGCTCAGCGCGACGACGCCGGCGCTCGGGAGCCAGCGGAGCTTCGGCTCGATCGTGGCGAGCTCGCGCAGCGCGGCGCGCACCGGGCCGATCGCGGCGCCGTAGTAGTCGTGGTTCCCCGCGACGAACCAGCAGGGCATGCGCCACGCGGCGACGAGCTTCGCGAGATCGGAGCCGAGCTCGGGCGCGATCGAGATGTCGCCCGTGATCAGGACACCGTCGGGGCGGTGCCGCGCGACCTCGGCCGCGAAGGCCGCGATCTCCTCGTCCGTGAGGAAGTCGAGGTGGACGTCGGTCAGCCACGCGAGCCGCACCGCCGATCACCGCTGCGGCTGCACGCGGATGCGCAGGACGCCGGTCTGCCCCGCGCTCTCGCCGCGCGAGCGCAGCTCGAGCGTGACGTCGGCCTCGCCGCCGTTCAGCGCGGACGCCTCGATCTGCGCGGCGCCAATCACCTCGTCGCCCGCGACGTCCTCGTCGTACACGACGACGCGGAGCGGGAACGACGCGGCCGGGACGGCGGCGGGGATCCACTGATCGAAGCGCGCCTCGCGGTCGTCGTCGACGGTCGCGGTGCGATGGAGCTCGCGGCCCTCGCGCACCGAGGTGATCACCACGTAGGGGTCCGGGTCGCCGCCCATCACGTCCCACTCACCGCCGGCAGCGTTGCGCGCGTTGATGACGACGCTGCGGAGCTGCACGCGCGCCGCGGCGGCGGTGCCGGCCGGGCTCAGGAGCGGCGGCGCCATCGCGCCCGCCGTGG
>JAYRVK010001100.1:0-9945 GCA_041918555.1 Sandaracinaceae bacterium | reverse complement strand
TCCCGCTCCCGCTCCCGCTCCCCCCGCGAGAACGCGCACCGCCACGCGCACGTGCGCGAGCACCGGCCCCCCCGAGCGCCACGGCGCCGGAAACTTGGGCCGCGGCACCCCCCCCGCGTACAACGAGAGGCGATGAGCAGCCTCCCCCTCGGTGTGATCAACGAGCGCCGCCGCCGTCGCCGTTACCCGGTCGACGTCCCCTGCCAGGCGGTCACCGACTACGACTTCTTCCTCCTCGGCGAGCAGATCGCGGATCTGTCGGAGGAAGGCATCTTGCTCCGCTCGGACGGCACGCCGGCCGAGGTCGGCGAGACGGTGCTCGTGTCGTTCCGCCCGCCGGGCTCGGTGCAGTGGATCGACGCCGAGGCCACGGTGGTGCGCCTGGTGACCGGCACGCAGCCCGGCGCGCCCGGCGTCGGTCTGCAGCTCCGCTCGCTCGCGCCGTTCGAGCAGGGGCTCCTCGCCGCCGCGCTCGAGCTCTCGGGCCGCGAGCGCCGGGGGCCGCGCCCGATCGTGTCGGTGCGGCGCCGCAGCTTCCCGGGCGAGGTCGCCGCGCGCGCGGTCGTCGCGATCCGGCCGACGCACCCGCCGACCGTGAACGGGATCGCCCGCGTCGTCGTCGTTCGCTGAGGTTGCGCTCGTTCGACGGCGAACGGTACGCTCGGCCCTCCAGAGAGCCGCCACTCCGGGTCCCGGACTCGCCCGATGGATTTCTTCGAGAAGCTCACCAAGAGCGCGACGTTCTACCCCGGCGCGATCGTCGCGATCCTCGGCCTGATCCCCGTCGCGTTCCCCGACCGCCTCGGCGGGCTCTACCTCAGCCAGCTCCTCGCGTGGGCCGCGGGGGTGGTCGGGGTCGGGATCGTGATCGTCGGGATCAAGGGCGTGAAGGCCGACACGGTGCGCGCGGCGCTGCACGACCTCGCGGAGGGCCGCACGTTCACGCGGCCCTCGATCACCGACGCCGAGCTCGGCGGGCTCTTCGACGAGGTCGCCCGCGTCGCGAGCCAGCTCTCGCGCGTCGAGACCGAGCGCAACGAGCTCCAGCGCTCGGTCGATCGCCTCGAGGACGAGCTCGACACGGCGCGCCGGCCGGCCGTCGATCCGTCCGAGCTCGAGCGGCTCGCGCGGGATCGCGACGAGCTGCGCGCGAAGTTCGCCGACGCGGAGCAGCAGCTCGCGCGCGCGACCGAGGACCTGCGCTTGATCTCCTCCCGCGTCGCGCAGGGGCGCACGAGCATCCGCGACGCCGAGGGCGTCGTGGCCGATCACGTCGACAAGCTCTCCGCCGGCTTCGGCGAGCAGATGGCCGCGGTCGAGCAGACGATCGACTCGATGCAGGGCATCAGCGCCGCGCTCCACCAGATCGCGCAGCACGTCGAGGCCCTCGCGTCGAACGCCGAGGAGAGCTCGAGCTCGATCCTCGAGATGACCGCGACCAACGACGAGGTCGCCGAGAACATGGCGAACCTCGCGAACAGCGTGCGCGAGACGGTGAGCTCGATCGAGGAGATGACCTACTCGATCAAGGAGGTCGCGCGGAACGTCGACGCGCTCTCGCTGACCGCCGAGGAGACCTCCTCGTCGATGAACCAGATGGACGTCTCGATCGACCAGGTGCAGTCGAACGCGAACGAGACGGCGCGGCTCTCCGAGGAGGTCGCGGTCGACGCCGAGAAGGGCGCTGAGGCGATCCTGAAGACGATCGACGAGATCAACCGCATCAAGGAGACGAGCTCCGAGGCGGTGGAGGTCATCTCGAACCTCGGCAGCCGGATCGAGGCGATCGGCGACATCCTCAACGTCATCGACGACGTCGCGGAGCAGACCAACTTGCTCGCGCTGAACGCCGCGATCATCGCCGCGCAGGCCGGCGAGCACGGCAAGGGCTTCGCCGTCGTCGCCGACGAGATCAAGGACCTCGCCGAGCGCGCCGGCGCCTCCACCAAGGAGATCGCCGAGCTGATCAAGACCATCCAGAACGAGTCGAAGAAGGGCATCGTGGCGGTGCAGCTCGGCGCGGCGACGGTCGATCGCGGCGTCGAGGTCAGCGCGGAGGCGGAGCGCGCGCTCAAGAAGATCCTGAGCTCCTCGCAGAAGTCGACGAGCATGGTGCGCGCGATCGCGCGGGCCACCGTCGAGCAGGCCAAGGGCAGCAAGCAGGTCACCGACGCGATCGGCCGGATCGCGGAGACCGTGCAGCAGATCGCGGCGGCCACCGCGGAGCAGGCGCGCGGCTCCGAGCTCATCATGAAGAGCGCCGAGAAGATGCGGCTCATCACGCAGCACGTGGAGCGCTCGAGCCAGGAGCAGGCGCGCGGCGGCCGCCAGATCTCGCAGGCGATCGAGAACATCAGCGGCATGGTCAACGAGCTGCACCAGTCGCAGCGCGCACAGGCGCGGGGCTCGGAGCAGACGCTCGCGGCGGTTCGCCGGATCCACGAGCTGACCCGCGCCTACGAGAGCCACGTCCGCGAGCTCAGCCGCGCGGCCGAGCGCCTGCGCGGCGTGGCGTTCGACTGATTACCGGCCGGTCTTCGGGGTCGGGTCGCGTCGGCGCCGGCGTGCTACAAAGCGGGTCCCGTGTTCGGGATCGGCGCATCGGAGCTGGTGATCATCGGCATCGTCCTCTTGATCGCCGTGGGGCCCACGCGGCTGCCGAAGCTGCTCAAGGCCGTCGTCGGCGCCTACCGGCAGTTCCGGCAGGCGACCCGCGAGCTGCGCGCGAGCACGGGGATCGACGAGCTCCTGCAGGACGAGGACCTGCGCGACCTGCGCAAGCCGCTCGTCGTCCCGGAGCTCGGCACGCCCAAGAAGGGGGCCCTCGCGGCGGCGAAGGCCAAGAGCGCGCTGGCTGACAAGGCCCGCTCGCTCACCTACACCGAGCGCGTCCAGGAGAGCCCGCCCGAGGGCGTCGACCTCGCCGAGCTCCGCCACCTCGAGACGCGCCCGTCCGAAGAGGAGCGCGCCGCGATCCGCGCGACCAAAGAGGCCAAGCAGGCCGAGGCCGACGCGATCATCCGAGCGAAGCTCGCGTCGCTCGAGGCGAAGAACGCGTCCACCGCGGAGGAGGCTCCCCCCAAGCCGCCGCCCGAGCCGCTGACCGAGGAGCAGATCGCCCAGCGGATGGCGGACAAGGCGGCCGCCCGCGAGCGCGAGCAGCGCGCGATCGCGGCGAAGCTCAGCGCGGCCGAGGCCGCGGCGAGCGCTCGGCCCGAGGGCGAAGAGGCGTGATGGCGGACGAGGCGGAGAAGGAGGACCGGCCCGAAGACGACGTCGAGATGTCGTTCTTCGACCACCTCACCGAGCTGCGCAACCGCCTCATCAAGGCGCTCGTCGGCATCCTCCCCGGCGTCATCGTCGGCTGGGTGTTCCGCGAGACGATCTTCGAGTGGCTCGCGATCCCGTGGAACCGCGCGCACCAGGACATCGAGATCACGCCCGCGCGCCTCTGGTTCTGGTTCCTGCACCCGATCGGCGAGCCGAACATGATCGCGATCGAGCGGGTGCCGCTCCACTACACGGGCCCCATGGATCCGTTCGTCGCCTACCTCGTGATGGCCGCGATCGTCGGGCTGCTCCTCGCGAGCCCGTGGGTGTTCTGGCAGCTCTGGGGCTTCATCGCGCCCGGCCTCTACCGGCGCGAGAAGCGCCTCGCGCTGCCCTTCGTGCTCTCCTCGACGGGGATGTTCACGTTCGGCGTGTACTTCGGCTTCACCCTCGTGCTGCCGCTCGCGTACCAGATCTTCCTCGACTACGGGGGAGATGTCGGATCGCACGTCGTCTTGACCGAGATGGTCACGATGGACAGCTACCTGACGCTCACCTCGCAGCTCCTCATCGCGTTCGGGCTGACCTTCGAGGTGCCCGTCGTGATCACGTTCCTCTCGCTCGCGGGCATCCTGAACTGGAAGCAGCTCGTGCGCTTCGGCCGCTGGTGGCTCGTGATCTCGTTCATCGTGGCCGCGGTGCTCACGCCGCCCGACCCGGCGTCGCAGATCATGATGGCGATCCCGCTGAACGTCTTCTATTGGATCTCGGTCCTCCTCGCGCGGCTGTTCGGCCCCAAGGTCGAGAACGTCGAGGGCGGGATGACCGAGGACGGCTACGAGCGATAGCCGCTACTCCTCGGGGTAGGGCGGCGACTGCGGGACCACGTCGGGGATCGGCCACTGATCGCCCCAGAGCGAGGCGCCGCCGTCGATGTAGAAGATCTGCCCGGTCACGAAGTCCGCGTGCGGCGAGGCGAGGTAGGTCACGAGGTGCGAGACCTCCTCGGCCGCGCCGAGGCGGCGCAGGGGGATCGCCTTGATCGCGTTGGTGAGCAGCTCCGGCGGGTACTGATCGAGGCCGCTCGTCTTGATCACGCCGGGCGCCACCGCGTTGACCCGGATGCCGAACTGCGCCCACTCGACCGCGAGGGTCTTGGTCAGGTTCGCCACGCCCGCGCGCGCCGCGCCGGTGTGGGCCATCCCCGGGAACCCGCGCGCGATTTGCGCGATCACGTTCACGATGCGGCCCCGCTGCTGCGGGATGAACGCCATGTTCGCGACCTTGTGCGTGACGTTGTAGGTCCCGAGGAGGTTGTTGCGCACGACCGCCTCGAAGCCCCTCGGGCTCAGGTGCTGCGCGGGCGCGGGGAACTGACCGCCGGCGTTGTTGACCAGGACGTCGACGCGGTCGAAGCGCTCGAGCACCGCCTGGAGGAAGCCGCCGATCGAGTCGGGATCGCGGATGTCGCACGTGGCCGCCATCACGTCCTCGCCGAGGCTCCGCGCCGCCGCGGCGAGCGGCTCGGGACGCCGCCCGCAGATCGCGACGCGCGCGCCGAGCTCGCGCAGCTCCCGCGCCACCGCGAGGCCGATCCCGGTCCCGCCGCCGGTCACCACCGCGACCTGACCCTCGAAGATGCCCGGAGCGAAGAGCCCTTTCGCTGCCACCGCGTTCCTCCTCGGCGGCGTGGTAGCACAGTATCGTAGGCCCGTGGCGAAGAGCTCCCTGCCGGCGGCGGCGCGACCGGACCTCGGCCCGCTCCTCGCGCGCTCGTGGGGCGTCGTGCGCGCGCACCCCGTCGTCACGACCGCGCTCGGCCTCGCGGTGCTGCTCTCCTTCGCGTCGATGCTGCTCGGCGTCGGCGTGGTCGTGACGCCGTGGTTCGTGTGCGAGCTCTTCGCGCTCCAGCTCGCGGTCCTCACGGACCTACCGTCCGCCCGCAGCCTCGCGTGGGTGCGCGCCGCGGCCTTCGTGCTCGGGATGACCGGCGTGGTGGTCGCCGCCACCTTCGTCGCGGCGCTCGCGATCGGTCCGGACGTGAGCACCGCCGACGCCGCCGCGGCCCCGCTCCCCTGGCCCGAGGCGCTGCGCCGCGTGCTGCAGATCGCGACGGTGACCGGCCTCGCCGTCGGGTTCATCGCGCCGTTCCAGTACGTGCCGCTCATCCTGATCGAGCGCGGCGGCACCGTCGGCGCCGCGGTCCTCGAGAGCGCGTGGCTCGTGCGGCGCGGCGGCCTCGTCCGCCACTGGCTCCTCGCGTTCGCGGCGCACCTCCTCCCGCTCCTTCCCGCGCTGATCGCGGCGATCGTCGTGGCGCGGACCTTCGAGCGCGCGGCCACCCCCGTCGGCGTGCTGCTCGGCTTGCCGCTGATGCCGCTCACGATCCCGCTCGGCCAAGGGCTGCTCAGCGCGGCCTACGTGGAGCGGCGCCGCGAGCTTTCGGAGCCGCGCTGGACGCGCCGCGAGGGCAAGCCTCCGCGCGCGCTCGTCGCGCTCCTCGTGCTGCTCGTCGCGACGCCGATGCTCGCCGTCGCGGGCCTCGCGCTCGGCGCGCTGCGCCCCGCGCCCGCGTCGCCGGGGCCCCGCGCCGGGCCCGGCCCGATCGTGATCGATCGCCCGATCGATGGACAAGTTACGTTGCACATCCCCGACGCGACCCTCGAGCTCCGCGTGGAGGGTCGCCACCTCCGCGTGATCGCGCCCGACGGCGAGGAGGTCGCGATGCGGGGCTCCTGGCGCGACGCGATCGACCGGGTCCGCGTGCGGCGCACCGGGGATCGCTACGTCGTGGAGGCCCACGCGGACGGCTGGTGGTGGATCGAGGTCGACCGCGCCGCGATCCGCGCCGACGACTCGATCGCCGCGCGCATCGAGCGGCGGCTGCCCGTCTGGGGCATCCCCGCGATCGGGCTCTCGTTCGCGCTCAGCGCGCTCCTGCTCGTGCGCGCGCTCGAGCCCCTGGGCGAGATCCGCCGGCTCTACGGCGCGCCCGCGACGGAGCGCCCGCCGGTGCGCGAGCTCGGCGAACGACGGCGGCGGGCGGTGCGCGTGGCCCTCGGGGTCGCGGCGACCTTGCTCTTGCCCGCGATCGCGGCGCTCGCGGCGGGCGCGATGGCGCTCCTGGGCTGAGCGCGCGAGCGTGGCTATCCTCCGGCCGCAGATGGCCAAGAAGAAGACCGAGCCCGCCCCGCCCGAACCGGTGCCGGGGCGCGGCACCTCCGACGGGGACGCCCTCCGGCAGGCGCTCGTCGCGTTCGATGCCGGCGATCACGCCGCGGTCCGCGCGCTCACCCGGCGGCTCGAGAAGGCCGACGATCCCGCGGTGCGCGACGCCGCCGCGAAGCTCGCCGCGCGGATCGCGATCGATCCGATCCAGGTCGTGGTCCTCGCGGCGTGCGCCGCCGTGCTCTTCACCATCGTGTACGTCTGGGTCCTCTGAACGAGAGCGAATGAACATGCACCGACGCCACCTCGCCGCCCTCGCTCTGATCCTCACCGCCTGCGGCGCCGCGGGCCCCACCGTCGCCGAGCCGACGCCCGATCCGCTCGCGCCGACCACGCTCTACCCGATGTCGGAGGGCGCGCAGTGGGTCTACGACGTCGACACCGGCGGCGACGAGCCGCCGACGCTCGGGATCTTCGAGGTCGTCGAGGTCGTCGGCGACGAGCACCGCATCGCCAACGTCCGCGGCATGGACGCGGAGGGCGTGGTCACCCACGGCGACGCGGTGAGCTACCGCGTCGAGCCCGACGGGATCCGCCACGTCGCCTCCGGGACGTGGGTGCTGCACGCGCCGATCGAGGTCGGCGCGACGTGGGACGGAATGGGTGGGAGAACCGCAAGAGTCGTTGACATCGACGACGGCGTCGAGGTGTTCGCGGGGACCTACTCGCACTGCGTGGTGATCGAGGAGGACGGGGGCGAGGACGGTCGTGTGGTGACCACCACGTACTGCCCCGAGGTCGGCCCGGTGGTCATCGAGTCGGTGATGGAGAGCCAGCTGACGATGCGCTCGATCGCGACCCGCGCGCGCCTGCGCAGCTACGATCCGGGCTGAAGGCCCAACTCGCCGGAATTACACGCGGAAATTGCGGGATCCAGGCCTTGATGGCCCCCCCTCTCCGGGCTATGAGAGGGGACATGGATTCGAGCGAGCCGCCGGCCGAGCCCAAGCCCCAGGAGCGCGCCTACGATCCGTCGTCGATCCAGGTCCTCGAGGGGCTCGAGGCGGTGCGCAAGCGCCCCGGGATGTACATCGGCGACGTCCACGACGGGACGGGCCTGCACCACCTCGTGTGGGAGGCGGTCGACAACGCGGTCGACGAGCACCTCGCCGGGCACTGCGAGTACATCAGCGTGATCGTCAACGCCGACGGCTCGGTGACCGTCGAGGACGACGGCCGCGGCATCCCCGTCGGCCTGCACCCGACCGAGGGCCGCAGCGCGGCCGAGGTCGTGATGACGGTGCTCCACGCGGGCGGCAAGTTCGACAACGAGGCGTACAAGGTCTCGGCGGGCCTCCACGGCGTCGGCGTCAGCGCGGTCAACGCGGTGAGCGAGTGGCTCAAGATGGAGATCCGCCGCGAGGGCAAGCTCCACTACCAGGCCTACGAGCGCGGCAAGCCCAAGGCCCCGCTCGAGGCGATCGGCGTCTCCGACCGCACGGGCACCCGCGTCACGTTCAAGCCCGACCCGCAGATCTTCTCGTTCACCACGTTCTCGTGGGACGTGCTCCACAACCGGCTCCGCGAGATCTCGTTCCTCAACGCGGGCCTCACGATCCTCTTGCGCGACGAGTCGGGCGACGAGCCGCGCGAGCAGACCTACCACTTCGAAGGCGGCATCCGCGAGTTCGTCGATCTGCTCAGCAAGAACAAGACGCCGCTGCACGACGACGTCATCTACATCCGCGAGATGCACGAGGGCGTCGAGGTCGAGCTCGCGATGCGCTGGACCGACGCGTTCAACGAGCAGGTCCTCTGCTACACGAACAACGTCAACAACAAGGACGGCGGCACGCACCTCACGGGCCTGCGCGCGGCGCTCACCAAGACCGTCAACACGTACGGGACCTCGGGCAACCACCTGAAGGAGCTCAAGGGCGCGACGCTGCAGGGCGAGGACGTGCGCGAGGGCGTGATCGTCATCCTCAGCATCAAGCACCCCGATCCGTCGTTCAGCTCGCAGACCAAGGACAAGCTCGTCTCGAGCGAGGTGAAGGGGATCGTCGAGGGCGTCGTCAACGAGCGCCTCGCCGCGTACCTCGAGGAGAACCCCGCGACGGGGCGCAAGATCGTCGAGAAGGCCGTGGTGTCGGCGCGCGCGCGCGACGCCGCGCGCAAGGCCCGCGAGATGGTGCAGCGCAAGGGGATGCTCGACGCGAGCAACCTCCCCGGCAAGCTCGCCGACTGCCAGAGCAAGGACCCCGCCGAGTGCGAGCTCTACATCGTCGAGGGCGACTCCGCGGGCGGCACCGCGAAGCAGGCGCGCGACCGGCGCTTCCAGGCGATCCTGCCGCTGCGCGGGAAGATCCTGAACGTCGAGCGCGCGCGCCTCGACAAGATGCTCGGCAACCAGGAGGTCGGCACGCTGATCACCGCGCTCGGCGCGGGGATCGGCGAGGGCCTCGACATGGCGAAGCTGCGCTACCACCGGGTGATCCTGATGACGGACGCCGACGTCGACGGCAGCCACATCCGGACGCTGTTGCTGACGTTCTTCTACCGGCAGATCCCGGAGACGATCGCGCGCGGTCACCTCTACATCGCGCAGCCGCCGCTCTTCCGCGTGAAGAAGGGCAAGCGCGAGCTCTTCCTCAAGGACGAGGACGCGTTCAACCGCTTCCTCCTCGACGCGGGCACCGAGCGGCTCGCGATCCGCGCGCGCGAGGGTCAAGTCACCTTGACGGGCGACCCGCTGCGGCGGCTCCTCGACGATCTCCTGCGCTGGCGCAAGCTGCTCCACGCGCTCGAGCGGCGCGCGGTCGGCGCGATCGTGGCAGGGCTCGTGCGCGGCACCGCGCTCGACGCGGCGATGCTGGCGGACCGCGCGCGCATCGAGGCGGAGCTGCCGCGCCTCGAGGCCGCGGTCGGCGCGATCGACGCGGACCTCTTGCCGCTCTCGCCGACCTTCCACGAGGACGTGGAACACGGCCGCTGGGTCGTCGAGATCGCGACGCGCGCGGGCGTGAGCACGAAGACCACGCGGCTCGACTTCGGCCTCCTCGACGGCGGGGAGATCGCGCAGCTCCGGGCGATCCACGCGGGCGTGCGCGCGATCGGCGAGGCCCCGTACCTCGCGTTCGAGCTCGACGCGGAGGGCGGCGTGGACGGCGAGCCCGAGGAGCTGGCGAGCGCCGACGCGATCTGGGAGCACGTGCAGCAGCGCGGGCGCAAGGGCCTCGGGGTCCAGCGCTACAAGGGCCTCGGCGAGATGAACGCGGAGCAGCTCTGGGAGACCACGATGAACCCGGAGACCCGCGTGCTCCTGCAGGTGCGGATCGACGACGCGCTCGACACCGAGGAGATCTTCAGCGTGCTCATGGGCGACCAGGTCGAGCCGCGGCGCGAGTTCATCGAGACCCACGCGCTCGACGTGAAGAGCCTGGACATCTGAAGGTCCGTCGATTGGTCGCGTCGGCGATTGATCGAGGACGGAGTGAGGTGCGTCTC
>JAYRVK010001099.1:0-9078 GCA_041918555.1 Sandaracinaceae bacterium | reverse complement strand
TCTCGCCCGCCGAGGCGATCCGCATCGGCGAGCAGATCGCGAAGGGTCTCGCGGCCGCGCACGCCGCGGGCGTCCTGCACCGCGATCTCACGCCGAAGAACGTGTTCCTCGTCCGCGAGGGCGCGCTCGAGCACGTCCGGATAGTCGACTTCGGCCTCTCGAAGATGGTGCGCGGCAAGACCGATCGCTTCGGGCACCTCACGGGCACGGGGGCGTTCGTCGGCACGCCGTTCTACGTGAGCCCCGAGCAGGCCGCGGGCGATCCCGTCGACGCGCGCGCGGACCAGTACTCGCTCGCGGTGATCCTCTACGAGTGCCTCGCAGGGACGCCCCCCTTCGGCGGCGCGTCGCTCCTCGAGGTGCTCGGCCGCATCGCGTCCGGCGAGCACACGCCGCTGCGCCTCGTGCGGCCCGAGGTCGGGCCGAGCATCTCGGCCGCGATCTCGCGCGCGCTGAGCCGCGACCCCGCGGACCGCTTCGCCGACGTCGGCCAGCTCGTCGCGGCGCTCTCCTTCGAGTTCCAAGAGACCGCTCCCCTGCTCCGCGCGGCTCCCGCGATGTCGGCGATTCCCGTCACCCAGCCGCGCGTGATCCGTCGAGCCACGCCCGCGCCGAGCGCACCGACGGCGCGGCGCCGCTCGCTCGGGACGTGGATCGCCGCCGTCGCGGGCGCGGGCCTCCTGGCCGCGCTCCTCGCGTTCGGCGCGACCGCCTGGGTCCTCCACGCGCGGCGTGCCCGCGCCGTGCCGCACGCGGTGCCGGCGCCCGCGCCCGAGCCCGCCGGGCCCGAGCTCCTCGCGCGGCTCCACGCGCTCTACCGAGCGGAGCGGTACCGCGACTGCGTCGCCGTAGCGATGGAATCGAGCCGCGCGGTCGAGGCCCTCGACCTCGCGCTCGGCTGTGCCGAGCAAGGCAACTTGGCCGACGAAGCCCAGCTGGTCTGCGAAGAGCTGAACCGGCGAAGCCCCACGCACCCGCGCGCGCAGCAGTGCCGGCGCATGCTGCGCCGCTACGCTCGCGGCCTGGGGGGGACCGTCGACCCGGCCGAGGAGTGAGAGCGTCGTGACGCGCGCGACGCTCGCACGCCTCGGCGAATTCCTCGTCGTCGGGGGCCTCACCCCGCTCCTCTTCGCGCTCTCGTGGGGCATGCGCGCGGCGATGGACCTCGACGCCGCCGAGTACGCGTGGGGCTTCACGTTCCACTACGCCGCGCACCTGATCAACGACCCGCACTTCGCGGTGACCTATCTCCTCTTCTACGAGGACGTGCGCGGCCGCGCGCTCGGGCCGAGCTTCGATCTCGCCCAGCGCGTGCGTTACGTGCTCGCGGGCCTGCTCGTCCCGCTCGCGCTCGGCGCGTGGGGCATCGGCGCCATCGTCGCGGAGTCGGCGTGGGCGCTCGGGCTCATGGTCCAGCTGATGTTCCTCCTCGTGGGCTGGCACTACGTGAAGCAGGGCTTCGGCGTGATGACCGTGCTCTCGGCGCGGCGCGGCGTGCGCTACTCGGCGATCGAGCGGCGCGCGATCCTGTTCCACTGCTACGCGGGCTGGGCCTACGCGTGGGCGAGCCCGTTCGACCCGGGCCGCGAGGTCGGCGAGAAGGGCGTGACCTACACGACGATCGCGCACCCGCCGCTCCTCGAGGAGCTCGCGCTCGCGGTCTTCGCCTGCTCGAGCGTCGCGCTCCTCGTCGCGCTCGCGAGGAAGTGGCGCCGCGAGGGCCCGCTCCCGATCCTCACCCCGCTCACGGGGCTCCTCTGCGCGATCTGGACGTGGTCGATCTTCTCGAGCGTCGACCCGCTCGTGCGCTACGCGGTGCCCGCGCTCCACTCGCTGCAGTACCTCTACTTCGTCGGCCTCCTGCGCCGGAACCGCGCCCGCGAGCGCGAGGGCCCGCCGCACTTCGAGCCGTCGGCCAAGACCCGCCTCGCGGTCCTCGCGCTCGGCGCGATCGCGCTCGGCTTCCTCCTCTTCGATCTGATCCCGATGGCGCTCGACGAGGCCCTCGCGCCGCGCGGCGGTCGCGCGCTCGGCGACCTCGGCCCGACGCCGTGGCTCGCGGCGCTCTACGTCTTCGTCAACGTGCACCACTACGTCATGGACGGCGTGATCTGGCGCCGCGACAACCCCGAGACGCGCTACCTGGCCCGATGATCAGGCCTGCGCGCCGACGACCGCGTCGAGCCGCGCGCGCAGCTCGTCCTCGCCGACGCCGGCCACGCGGGCCACGGCCCGCAGGTACGCGAGCTCCTCGTCGACGATCTGCCCGTCGGCGGCGGCCGCGCGGATCAGGAGCTCGATCACCTCGGCCTGCACCGCGGGGCTCATCCGCGCGAGCGCCTCCGCGGCCTCCTCGCCGTCGAGGATCGGGAAGATCACCGCGCGCTCCTCGGTCGCGATCCCGAGCTCGTCGAGCATCTTGTCGACGAACCGCTCCTCCGACGGATCGAGCACGTCGTCGGTGACGACGATGCCCGCCACCAGCTGCGCGACCTTGCGCCTCTCGTCGTGCGTCATCGCCCGCAGGGTACTACGGCGCCACCCCCCTGCATCGTCGGCTTGCGTCGGGGAGTTAATACCCTTAACTATGCGCCGGCATGTTCCCCATCGGCACCGCGCTGACGGGCTCCGGCGTGTACCTCCCCCCGAGCTCCGTCACGAACGAGCAGCTCTGCGCGACCTTCAACACGTGGGCGCGGCGCCGGACCGCCGAGGGCGGCGCGCCGATCGGCGAGTCGAGCCCCGCGTTCGTGGAGCAGGTGTCGGGGATCCGCGCGCGCCGCTACGTCGACGCGGCGGGGATCCTCGATCCCGAGCGCATGTGCCCGTCGATCCCCGATCGGCCGCCCGAGCAGCTCTCGGTGCAGGCGGAGATGGCGGTCGCGGCGGCGACGCGCGCGCTCGACGCGGCGGGGCGGCACGGCGAGGACGTGGACCTCGTGATCGTCGGCGCGTCGAGCCTCCAGCGCCCGTACCCCGCGATCGCGATCGAGCTCCAGGACGCGCTCGGCGCGCGCGGCTTCGCGTTCGACGTCTCGGTCGGGTGCTCGTCGGCGACCTTCGCGATCCAGCTGGCGAGTGAGGCCGTCCGCTCGGGCTCGGCCCGCTGCGCCCTCGTGTGCGCCCCCGAGATTCCGTCCGCCTACAGCAACTTCCGCGACCGCGACAGCCACTTCATCCTCGGCGACGCCGCGGCCGCGGTGGTCGTCGAGCCGCTCGACGTCGCGCGTCCGGGCGCCTTCGAGATCCTCGCGAGCGGCAGCCTCTCCCGCTACAGCTCCAGCGTCCGCAACGACGGCGGCTTCCTCAACCGCTGCGACGCGGCGCGCCGCGACGACGCGGACAAGCTCTTCCACCAGGAGGGCCGCCGTGTGTTCCGCGACATCGTGCGCCTCGTCCCGCGCTTCGCGAGCGAGCAGCTCGCGAAGGTGGGCCTCGCCGTCGAGGACGTGGACCGGTGCTGGCTCCACCAGGCGAACGGCCGGATGAACGAGGCGATCGCGGAGCGCCTCTTCGGCGAGGGCGTGGCGAGCGAGCGCGTGCCCACCGTGCTCGCCGAGCTCGGCAACACCGCGGCGGCGGGCGCGCTCGTCGCGTTCGATCGCTTCCGCGAGGATCTCCGCGCGGGAGCGGTCGGGGTGCTGTTCGCGTTCGGCGCCGGCTACACGCTCGGCGGGCAGGTGCTCCGGAGGATCTAGTGCACGCGGCCCGAAACCCGTTCCGGGTTTCGAGCCCGCGTGTCCTAGCCTCTTCTCCGGAGGTCTGTTCCAGACCCTCCCCCCATCGGGCCCGATGGGGCCCCCCACCCGAGACGTACCTCGGTCCCGCCGTTCGCTCGGGTTCGGCTTGCGCCGAACCCGGATCGAACCTCGGGCCCGGGGTACTAGTCGATCCCGAGCTGCTCCGCGATCGACGCGACGAGGTGCCCGTAGAGCACGCCGTCGGCGAGGAGCGCGCGCGGGAGGTGCCCGTCGATCTCCTGCCACACGAGCGCGTGGAGCTGCGCCCACACGAGATACGCCAGCGTGGTGAGCCGCGGTGAGATCTCGTCGCCGGTCAGCGGCTGGAGCACGCGCCCGATGTCGGTGGGCGCCCCCGCGAACGCCGCCGGCACGCGCAGGGCGCCGGCCTCCTCGGCGTCGCTGAGGATCCCGACGAACAACCGGATCATCTTCACGGCGGCCGTCGCGATCTCCGCGAGCGGCGCGCGGTAGCCGGGCAGGACCGCGCCGTGGATCAGCACGTAGTCTTGCGGGTGAGCGAGGGCCCAGGCGCGGTAGGCGTGCGTGATCGCGGTGAAGCGCGCGCCGAGCTCGCTCGGATCGATCCCGATCACCGCGCGCTCGGCGAACTCGCCGAGGTCGACGTAGCTCTCGACCACGAGGGCCGTCACGAGCGCGTCGCGGCTCGGGAAATAGCGGTAGAGCGCGGGCGTCGAGATCCTCATCTCGCGCGCGATCGAGCCCAGGGAGAGCGCCGCCGCGCCCTGGGCGGCCATCTGCGCGCGCGCGATCGCCTTGATCCGCGTGACGGTCTCGAGCCGCCGGTCTTCTCGCGTGTCGACCACCCCGCGCACGCTGTGCCCGACGCCGCCACCGCACGCAAGCCCTCACCGGGGCTTGACGCCCCCCCCGCCCCGCGGTAAGTGAGGACGCACTCACGATGTCGCGCCCCGTGACCATCGACGACGAGGATCTGATCGCGGCCGCACGCGCGGTCTTCTCGGAGCTCGGCATGCGCGCGACCACCGCGGAGATCGCGCGCCGCGCGGGGGTCTCGGAGGGGATCCTCTTCAAGCGCTTCCGCACGAAGTGGGAGCTCTTCCACGCGGTCATGCTCTCGATCGAGCGCACGGGCCGGCGCTGGACGGACGGGCTCGGCGAGCGCGTCGGCCGCGGCCGGATCCGCGACGAGCTCGAGTCGATCGCCCACGAGGGCGTCGGGTTCTTCCGCCTGCTGGTGCCGCTCCACATGATGAGCGGCTCGAGCCCCGAGCACCACGAGATCGCCAAGAAGGAGTGGGGAAACACGCACCCCGCGCTCGAGTCGCGGCGCGCGTTCGAGGCCTACTTCGAGGCGGAGAAGCGGCTCGGTCGGATCGGTCGCGTCGACGCCGAGGTCCTCGCGCGCACGTTCCTGGGCGCGCTCTACAACTTCGTGGCGATGGAGTTCCTGACGGGTCCTCTCGAGGAGCACCCGCTCTCGGACGCGCGCTACGTCCGCGTGCTCGTCGACCTCCTCCTCGGAGGGATCGCGGGCCCCCGCACCGAGCCCGAGCCGACGCCCGAGGACGCCCCGGCGCCGCGGCGCGGGCGCCCCCCCGCCAAGAGGAAGCGCTGAGCGTGTCGCGGCCCGCGCGGCGGGTCTGCCGAGGGAGCCGTTATTGAGTATGCAATCACTCATCTACCGTTCCGCCCTCCTCCTCGCCGGGCTCGCGCTCGGCGCGGGCACCGCCGAGGTGGCGCGCGCGCAGCAGCCGCTCGACGCGTTCCTCGACGCCGCCGACGGGCACGCGATCGACCTCGTCGAGGCGCGCGCGCTCGCCGCACAGGCGGGCAGCGGCGTGGACGAGGCGCGCGCCCGGCTCCTGCCGGCGCTCAGCGCGGTCGGCGCGTACACGCGCAACGAGGTCGAGGTCGTCGTCGAGATCCCCAGCGGTCCGGCCGGCGAGACGCAGCGCGCGACGATCGCGCCTTACGACCAGCTCTCCGCGACGTTCACGCTCGCCGTCCCGCTCGTCGATCTCTCGGCGTGGCAGGCGCTCTTCGCGGCCGAGCGGAGCGCCGACGCGGCCGGCGCTCGCGTGGCCGCGGGCGCGATCGACGTGCGGGCCGCGACGATCGCGGCGTACTACCAGCTCGTCGCCGCGCGGGCGGTCGACGCCTCGGCCCGCCGCGCGGTCGCGACCGCCGAGGAGAACCTCGGCGTCGCCCGCGCCCGCGCGTCGTCCGGGGTCGGCTCGGAGCTCGACGAGGCCCGCGCGAGCGCCGACGTCGAGCGCGCCCGCCAGGCCGTCGCCGAGGCGGAGCTCCAGGTCGCCCTCGCGGAGCGGAGCCTCTTCGTCCTCACGGGGCTCTCGCCGAGCGACGCGCGCGTGCCGCTCGAGGACGCGGGGGTCGAGGAGCCGCCGCTCGAGCGCTGGCTCGCGCGCTCCGGCCACGCGCCCGCGGTGCGCGCCGCGGCCCTCGAGCGCGAGGCCGGCGAGCGGAGCCGCGACGGCGCGTGGATGGCGCTCCTCCCCGTGCTGGCGGGCACCGCGAGCGAGCGCCTCACGAACGCGGCCGGCTTCGGGCCCGAGGCGCAGTGGGCGCTCGGCGCGACCCTGACGTGGACCCTCGACTTCGCGCGGCCGGCGGCGCTGTCGGCGCGCGAGGACGCGGTGGCGGTGCTCGCGGCGCGCGAGGAGCGGAGCCGGCGCGAGGCCGAGACCGTGGTCGTCGAGGCGTGGCACCGGGTGCGCTCGCTCGTGGCGCGCGCGCGGGCCGCCCGCGCCGCGGAGCTCGCCAGCGAGCGCGGCGCCGAGGTCGCGCGCGCGCGGTACGCGGCGGGGACGGGGACGCAGCTCGACGTCAGCCAGGCCGAGCGGGATCTCTTCGGCTCCGAGGTCGCGCGGATCCAGGCCGACGCGGAGCTCGTCGCGCAACGTCTGTTGCTCCGTCTACGTGCGGGCGTCGAGCTCGGGGGAGGTGCGCCGTGAGCGGCCGACGGAGCGCGCTCCGGCGCCGGAGCGGCCGGCTCGCGGTGATGTCGCTGCTCGGCGTGCGGATGATGTTCCACGACCGCGCGAAGCTCGTGGGGACGCTGCTCGGCGTCGTCTTCGCGACGGTGCTCGTGAACCAACAGGTCGGGATCCTCCTCTGCCTCCTCTACAAGAACACGATGTTCGTCGACAACGCGGGTTGCGACGTGTGGATCGTCCCGCCGGGCACCGACAACCTCCAGGGCGGCGGCCGCATCAGCGTCTACGCGCTGAACCAGGCCCGCGTCGCGGACGGCGTCGCGTGGGCCGAGCCGATGGTCCTGGGCACCGCGTCGGTCGCGCTCCCGGGGGGGGGCACCGAGCCGGTGCAGCTCGTCGGGACCCGCCTCACCCACCTCGCCGGCGGGCCCTGGAGCTTCGTCGCGGGCGAGGCGAGCGCGCTCGAGCTCCCCGACACCGTCTTCTTCGAGGACTCGTTCCGCACGCGCCTGGGCGGCCTGAACCTCGGGAGCGTCCGCGAGCTCTCGGGCCGCCGCGTCGTGGCGGCCGGCTTCACCTGGGGCCTCATCCCCTTCGGCCCGCCCTACGCCTTCACCGAGTACGACACCGCGCGCTCGATCCTCGGCGTGGACGCCGACCAGACGGGCATGGTGCTCGTCCGCGTCCAGCCCGGCGTCGACCCCGAGGCCGTGCGCGCCGACCTCGCGCGGCGCCTCCCGACGCTCCAGGTGCTGACCACGCAGCAGTTCCACGACTCGGTGTTCTGGACGCTGCTCCGGGACCAGCTCGGCGTCTCGTTCGGCACGTCGACCGCCTTCGCGGTGATCGTGGGCTTCGTGATCGTCGCGCTCTCGATGTTCAGCGCGGTCGTCGACAACGTGCGCGAGTTCGGGACGCTCAAGGCGATGGGGGCGACGACGTTCGACCTCGCGAAGCTCCTCCTCGTGCAGTCGCTCACCTACGCGGGCCTCGGCACCACGATCGGCCTCTTCCTCGTCACGCGGATCGGCGAGGGCATGCGCGGTCCGTCGGTCTTCCTCCTGCTCCCCTGGCAGATGTACGCGGGGAGCTTCGTCCTCATGACCGTCCTCTGCGTCGCGGCGAGCAGCCTCGCGCTCCTGCGCGTCCGGAACGTCGAGCCGGGGATGGTGTTCCGATGAGCGCGGCGGTGGCGGAGGCGCGGCCGCTGACGATCGACGCCCGCGCGGTGACCAAGACGTACGGCGCGGGCGCCGTCGCGTACCAGGCGCTGCGCGGCGTCGACTTCGCGGCGCACGAAGGCGAGTTCGTGATGCTCGCGGGGCCGAGCGGGAGCGGGAAGACCACGCTCCTCTCGATCCTCGGGTGCGTGCTCACGCCGACGAGCGGCGAGGTCTGGATCCACGGCGAGCGGATCTCGGGGCTGCGCGAGTCGGCGCTGCCGCGCCTGCGGCTCTCGTACATCGGGTTCATCTTCCAGGGGCACAACCTCGTGGCCTCGCTCGACGCGACCGAGAACGTGGCGCTCGGGCTGCGGCTGCGCGGCTGGCGTCGAGGCGAGGCGCGCGCGGAGGCCGCGCGCCTGCTCGACGCGGTCGGGCTGCACGACAAGCTCGACCGGCGGCCCGCCGAGCTCTCGGGCGGCGAGCGCCAGCGCGTCGCGGTCGCCCGCGCGCTCGCCGGCTCCCCGCCCGTCGTCCTCGCCGACGAGCCCACCGCGAGCCTCGACGCGGAGACCGGGCACTCCGTCACCGCGCTCCTCAAGCAGCTCGCGACCGAGGGCGGCAGCACCGTCGTCGTCGTGACCCACGACGCGCGCATCTTCCACCTCGCCGACCGCATGGTGCACATCGAGGACGGCCACATCGTCACCCCCGACCGGGAGAGCCGAGCATGAACCGAACGCTGAAGAAGACCGTGGGCCGCGCGGCGCTGCTCGTCGCGCTCGTCGCGATGCTCGTCGTCATCGTGCGCACCGCGATGGCGGGCCCGCCGGTGTCGCCGCGCGAGGTCGACGTGCGCGCCGCCGAGCGGGTCGCGGAGCCGCCGCTCTCTCCGATCGATCCGCGCATCGATCGGCCCGACGGCGAGTGGGTCGGCGCGATCGGGCTCGTCGAGCCGCGCGGCCCCGAGTCGCGGCTCACCACCGCGGTGCCGGGGCGCATCTCGCGCGTGCTGGTGCGCGAGGGCGAGCGCGTGTCGGCCGGCGCCGTGCTCGTCGAGCTCGAGAGCGGGCCCGAGGCGGCCGCGGTCGCGCGGGCCGAGGCCGAGGTCGAGGTCGCGCGGGCGGCGTTGCTCCGCGCGCGGCGCGGCCTGCGGCCGGACGAGCTCGCCGCGGTCGAGGCGGACGCGGAGGCGGCGCGCACGCGCGCGACCTCGGCGGAGGAGTCGCTCGCGCG
>JAYRVK010001098.1:0-3442 GCA_041918555.1 Sandaracinaceae bacterium | reverse complement strand
TCGGGGTCGGGCACGGCGCCTCGCACCACACCTCGCTCCAGGACGACGCGCCGTAGCTGCGACAGCACGACGCCATCCCCGCGAGCTCGGCGCGCTGCGCGCACGGCCGCTCGTCGCTGTGCCACGTCGAGCACACCTCGCAGCGCGCGCCGGCGTAATACGACGGATCGCACGTCTCGACGTAGCCCGCCGGTGGCGGGAGGTCGGCCGCCGCGATCGACGGCAGGAGGCACGAGACCGTGGCGAGCGCGAGGGATCGCATCGGCGCGTAGGATACTCCAGGTCGCGCCCGCGCTACTCGAGGTAGCCGAACTCGAGCTCCTGGGTCTTCACGATCGCCTCGATCGCCTCGGGCCGGGAGTCCCAGTAGCGCTTCGCGTCGCGGAGCGCCCCCGCCGGGTCGTGGTCGGCGCGGGTCGCCATCGTGGCCTGCCAGCGCGCCGCGATCAGATCCTGCCGCATGATCTCGCGGTTCTGCGCGGGCGTGTTGTCCGAGAAGTAGAGGAACTCGCTCGGGTGGTTCGCGCACAGCACCGGGGTCTTGGCCTCGGACGCGGTCAGCCGGAGCGAGACGAGCGTGAGCACGTCGAGCTTCTGCCCCTTCAGCTGGTCGGGGTACGCGTCGGCGAGCCACGTGCGCACGGGGCTCCCGTACGCGACCACCGGGACCGTCGACGCGCCGTCGCCCGCCAGCATCGCGGCGAGCATCGCCTTGCCGTAGTCACGGAAGGTCTCGTCGAAGGGCGCGATCTCCTTGCTGGCGCCGCCGGGGGCGGCGAGCGGGACGGCGTCGACGATGCGCTCCGCGAGCGACAGGTCGGCCGCGGGGTAGCGCTGGTAGAGGAGCAGGCTCTCCCAGCGCCGGTTCGTCGGCGAGTAGAGGTAGTCGACGTAGCTGAACGTCTCCAGCGGCGGGAAGTGCAGGAGCTGGATCGACCGGAAGCGCGCGAGCGCGAGGCCCTGCGGGAGGAGGAACCGGAAGCCGGCCTTCTCGATCGCGGCCTGGTTCGCGAGGTACGTCTTCCACGCGAGCCGGCCCGCGCCGAGGAAGCCCTCGATCCGCGCGCCGTACGCGCTCACGTCCTCGTCGGGGAGCGGCGCGGTGAGCTTCGCGCGCACGAGGCCGTCCTTCGACGTGCCGACGTCCGTCCACGCGCCGGCGAAGCCGTCCCGCAAGACGGTTTGATTGAGCCAGTGGCCGACCCAGTCCTCGAGCTCCACGCCGGTGTCGGCGCGATACGAGAAGAGGTTCGTGACCTCCTCCACGGTGCCGAGCGGGACTACGGTGCTGTTCGTCATGCGAGCCGCCTCCTCGGAGGCGGACTCTACCCGATCTCAGCGGCACTCCTCGTCGGACTCGTGGCAGACGAACCGGACGTGGAAGTGGTTCGCGTGGCGCGGGTGGTGCCGGATGATCCCGTAGCGGTTCCCCGGCTCGCGCGGGTACTGGAACCAGCGGTCGAGGAGCCGACGGTCGACGCCCTCCGCGCGCGCGTGCTCGTAGAGCGCGCGCTGGAGCTCGTGGTCGACGAAGATCGCCACGACCTGATCGCGCTCGAGCCAGTGCCGGAAGAGGCGCCACTGCCGCGCGACGTCGAGGCGGCCCGGGCCGATCGACTGGAAGTTGCAATGTTCGTTGCACCCCTCGCGGTAGTACGCGACGTCCGCGTCGCGCCCCGAGGTGTGGCTCGCGTGGCCCATCATCGCGCCGCCCTCGCGGCGGCTGACGTCGTGGATCTCGATGCGCGGGGTGCCGGGCAGTTCGCGCCGCACCGCCTCGACGCCCTCGACGAGCCAGCGGATCGTCTCCTCGGTGCCCCATGCGTGGCTCGGGACGCGCACGAAGATCCCCGAGTGGCTCAGCGGGAGCTGCGCCGCGTCCTCGAGGCGGCCGCCGTTGGCGTCGCCGACCGAGCGCGAGCGGCTCTCGGGCAGCGGCGTGAACACGAGGAGCGTGCGCCCCTCGCGGATCGCGTCGCCGCGCACGCGCGGGTTCCAGCGCCGCAGCTCGGCGAGGGTGACCTGGTAGCGCGACGCGAGCCGCGCGAGCGAGTCGCCGGCCGTCACGGTGTGCTCGACGCGGCGGCGGCCGCGCCCGATCAAGAGGCGCTGGCCGACCGCGAGGCGGTCCGCCGCGAGGCCCTCGTTCATCAGGAGCAAGTCCTCCATCGGGACCGCGAGGGCCAGCGCGATCTCGCTCAGGGTGTCGCCCTCCACGACCGTGTAGAACGTGCCCTCCTCGGTGATCTCGGGGGCCCGCGCGACCCCCCCCCCGCCGGATCCGGCGGAGCGCTCCTGCGCGACGGCGGGGGAGGCGAGCGCGAGCACGCCGAGGAGGACCCATCGAGCGGTCATGACCACCACATGCACCTACATGTGGGCCGACGTCAAAAAAACGTGCGCTCGCTACTCGCACTCGAGCTGCATCGCGGCGGTCGAGGTGGCGCCCTCGCGGGGCGTGACGACGATCGTGCCGTGGCAGCGATGGCCCTCGCGCAGGCCGGTGAAGTCGAAGCGGCTCTCGTCCACCCGCTCGAGCACGAGCTCGCTCACGCCCTCGCGCGCGAGCGTCGCGCGGGCCGCGGCCTCGTGCGGGTCGGGACCGCCGCCGGCGGCGCAGGTGCACCCGGTCACGAGGAGCCACGTCGCGAGCCCGCGCATGCGATCCCCACGATAGCGCGCCATGGTTCGCGCGTGCGTGCGCTCGGCCTGCTGCTCCTCTTCGCGGCGGCGCCGTGCGCCGCGCAGGCCCCGTTCGTCGAGGTCGACGGCACGCGCTTCGTCGTCGGCGGCGCGCCGCTCCACGTCGTGGGCGGGAACGCCGCGGTGATGCACGGGGGCCCGCAACGCGAGGCGGCGCGCGAGACCCTCGCCGCGATCGCCGCCGACGGCGGCAACCTCGTCCGCATCTGGGCGCTCGGCGAGTACCCCGCGGAGGCGCCGGCGTGGGCGCGGAGCTACGCGTTCCGGATCGGCGAGGACGGGTGGGTCGAGGAGTCGTTCGCGCACCTCGACATGGTGATCGCGGAGGCCGCCGCGCTCGGCCTGCGGGTCGTGATCGTGCTCGCGAACCGCTGGGGCGACTACGGCGGGGTGACGCAGTACCTGCGGTGGGCCGGCTTCGCGATCGAGGAGCGCGTGGTGCCGCCGCTCGGCCTCGGCGCGTTCTGGGAGTGCGCCTCGTGCGAGCGGAGCTACCGGGATCACGTGCGGCGCGTGATCGGCCGGACGAATTCGCGGACCGGCGTGGCGTACGCGGAGGACCCGACGATCTTCGCCTGGGAGCTCATCAACGAGGCCGAGGCCGCGGGGGCCCACGGCGAGGGCGCGATGCTCGCGTGGATGGCGCGGCAGGCGGCGTACGTGCGCTCGCTCGGGCCGCGCCAGCTCGTGTCGGCGGGGCACCTCGGCTACGCGCGCTCGGACGATCGCGCCCTCTTCG
>JAYRVK010001097.1:0-8017 GCA_041918555.1 Sandaracinaceae bacterium | reverse complement strand
GCGCGGCCTGGGCTGGGCGGTGCTCGTCCTGGTCCCGCTCGCGGGCTTCGCGTTCTTCGGCGGCGTGCACGGCGGCGCCGTGATCGACGCGGCCGAGCAGCTCCTCCCGGGGAGCGCCCTCGCGATCGGCCTCGTCGTCGCCGCGGTCGGCGCGGTCCTCGCGCTCCTCCCGGCGCGCCGCGTCGGCGCGCTCCTCGGATGGATCGCCGCGGTGTCGCTCATCGCGCTCTTCGGCGCCGCGCTCGTCACGCTCTTCAGCGACGTCGGCCGCGGCCTCGCGGGGCTCGGGCGCGCGGTGACCGACGCGATCCACGGCATGTCGAGCACCGGCGCGTTCTCCGGCGCCCTCGCGGGCGAGATCGCCATCGCGGCCGTGCTCCACCTCCTGCCGCCGCTCGCCGCGGGGGGGGGCGTCGAGGGCGCGTGGCACGCCGAGGCGCAGGCGAAGACGACCAAGGGGCAGGCCTCCGCGGCCCTGCTCGGCGCGCTCGCGTACGGTGTCCTCACCACGCTGCTCGGGCTCTCGATCGTCGCGACGAACGCGTTCGCCCGCCCCGTCGAGACCACGCGTCCGGTCGGCGAGGTGACGTTCTACGACGCGCCCTTCGAAACGGTCAGCCAGCGCGAAGAGCGCAGCCGCCGCTTCGACGGGATCATCCGCGCGATCGACGGCGAGACCGGCGTCGTGACGATCCACCCGGGCGTCGAGCGCTCGATGATCCTGGCGCCGTCGTTCGAGGAGAACGGCGAGCCGGCGAACGTGATGCTCCGGATCGACGGCGGCCGCGTGATCGAGGTGCAGCGCCCCGGGCACCTCGGCGCGCTCGAGGCCGCGGGGCCGGAGGCGCTCCGCACGGTGCTCATCCGCGGCGAGATGGTGCCGCGCGGGGGGCTCCTCTTCGCCGAGTCGATCACGCGTGGAGGCGGGGCGATCACCTCGCGCGTCGCGCTCGCGGCGCTGCTCCTGCTCGCCGCGCTCGGCCTGGCGGCCTGGGGCTTCGGCGTGCAGCGCACGCTCGCGAGCCGCCTCCCCGCGGCACAGGCGCGCCTCACCGCCGCCCTCCCCGCCCTGGGGCTCGCGCTCGCGGCGACCGGTGTCTGGCAGGGCTTCGGCGCGTTCGGTCTCGTCGCGGCCGCGGCGCTGACGATCGTCGTCTCCGTCGCGCTCTTCGCGAAGAGCGGGGAGATCGCGCAGCTCCTCGGCGGGTCGCGCAGGCCGGGGGCGGAGCCCGCCCCGGCGCCTGCGGACGCGGCGACCGGGCCCTCGAAGAAGAAGCGCAAGAAGAAGCGCTGACGCGGTGCACGGGTCTTCCTCGGCGGCTCCGCGAGCCCGCTGCGCGGGCTCGGGGCCGACGGGCGCCTCGCGTGACCATCAGGCGACGAGCACGGGCGAACCGCGTGTAGGATCCGGGGATGAAGCACCTCGTCGCGCTCGCCCTCGTGCTCGCGGCCTGCGATGGATCCGACCCGCTCGACGGAGGCGCGCTCGACGGAGGCGAGAGCCGCGACGCCGGCGCGCCACCGACTGACGGGGGCACCGCCACAGACGCGGCACGCCCAGACGCAGGGCCGCGCGACGCAGGACCGCCGTCGAGCGTGGCCGATCGCGCGCGCGCCCTCGCGATGGACCTGCGGGGCGACGCGCACTTCCTGATGGGACTGGGGAACGACCTCGACGGCGCGCCCACCTACGACGCGGACCGCGCGGGGGCCTACACCCTCGGCACCACCCTCGACGTCCACTACTGGTACGTGACCGGGTACTCGGACCTCGGGGGGTGGTCGACGTGGAACCCCGACGGGAGCTACGTGACGATCCACGGCGAGGCCGCCGTGCGGCACGGCGTGGTGCCGATGATCACGTACTACCAGCTCGCGCTCGACTACGAGACCGGCGCGGACACGCTCACGGACGCCGCACGAATGCAAGTCTGGTTGTCGGACGTGCGGCTGATGTTCCAGCGTCTCGGCGAGGTGGGCGGCCCCGCCATCGTGCACTTCGAGCCGGACTTCTTCGGCTACTTGCAGCAGCGTGTCGACGAGATGGGGACGACGCCGGCCGCGTACCCCGCCCGCCTCGCGTCGGCCGCCGAGTGCGCGGGGCTCCCCGAGGTGGCCGCGAGCCTCGGGGCGTGCCTCCGCGCGATGCGCGACGCGCTCGCGCCCGAGGCGCGGATCGGGCTCCACGCGAGCCAGTGGGGCGCGTGGTTCGACGAGACGGATCCCGGCGCGGACGTCGAGGCCTCCGGGCGATCGGTCGCCGCGTTCCTCGCCGCGATGGGCGGCGCCGAGATGGATCTCGTCGTCGTCGAGACCTCCGATCGCGACGCGGGCTTCTGGGAGACCTACGGCGGGATGGCCGGCATGTGCTCGGTCACCGACGGACCGCGGGGGCACGTCTACTGGGACGCGACGAACGCGACGCTCCCCAACTTCGCGACGAAGCTGCGCTGGGTCCGCGCGCTCACCGACGCGCTCGGCCTGCCCGCCTTGTTCTGGCAGACCCCGCTCGGCGTCCCCTCCGAGACGTGCGGCGGCACCGACGGCGCCTACCGCGACAACCGCGTGCGCTACTTCTTCGATCACCCCGACGAGCTCGTGATGGCCGGCGCGTTCGGCGCCGTCTTCGGCACGGGCGCGGGCCGTCAGACCTACATCACGACCGACGGCAATCAGTTCCGCGACGCGGTGACCGCCTACTTCGCCTCGCCCACGCCGCTCTAGGGAGTGTCCTCAAAGCCGTCGCCGACCACGTTCACGTCGCCGACCACGTTCACGTCGCCGACCACGATCATGTCGCCGACCACGATCACGTCAACGATCACGACTACGTCAACGATCGCAAGGCGGCGCGGCTGGAGGCGTCGCGCGGACGTGGTCGTTGACGTGGTCGTTGACGTGGTCGTGAACGGCGACGTGGACGCAACGGGACCTGGGATCGAGCGATGAGGTGCTCATGCTCAGCTTCCAGCGCCTGGACGTGTATCGCGTCGCAATCGAGTTTCTCGCCCTGGCCGTCGAGGTGGCGGCGAGCGCTCCTCGGGGATACGCCCACCTCGCGGACCAACTGCGTCGCGCGGCGACTTCGTCTCCGCTCAACATCGCGGAGGCGGCGGGCCGAACTTCGGATGCCGATGCGGCGCGTCATTACGCCATTGCGCGCGGTTCGGCCATGGAGTGCGCAGCCGTGCTCGACGCCCTGAGGGTCCTGTGCGCTGTCGATCAAGGCCGCTACGCACGCGGGATCGAGTTGCTCGAGCGAGAGGTCGCGATGCTCACCAAGCTCTGCCGCTGATTTCCACTCTACGCGAGCCACACCAGGACCGACGCCAGATGCAGGAACGCGAGGTAGTTCCGTGCCAGCTTCTCGAACCGCATCGCGATCCTCCTGCAGCGCGGCGTCGGCGCCCGCGCCACGACGCCAGCGCGAGCACCAGCTCGAGCACCAGCCCGCCGCGAGGTCCGCGGCCGCCGATCCGGCAGCCGCAGCCGCCCGCGACCTCGCCCTCGCCCTCGCCCGCGTCCATGGCGATCACGCCTGCATCGGCCTCGACCGCCCCGTCGCTCGTGGTGCCCGCGTCCGAGGCGACGCCGCCGTCGTCGAGGGGCGCACCCGCGTCGCCCTCCACGCACCCGGCGACCGCGTCGTTCGTGCATCGGTTCGCCGCGAGGTCGCACACGTCCGCGGTGCAGCCGTTCGCGTCGTCGCAGTCCACGTCGAGGTTGCAGCACCCGGGCACTGGCACGCTCACGCACGTCCCCGGCTCCTCGCACGCGTCGGCCGTGCATGCGTCGCCGTCGTCGCACGAGATCGACGTACCCATCGCGCACGCGCCGCCCGAGCACACCTCGCTCCCGTTGCACGCGATCGCATCCGCGCAGCTCGTCCCGTCCGGCGCCGGCGCGTCCGGCGGGCAGGCGCCTGAGAGCCCGTCGCACGCCTCGGCGGCGTCGCACGCCTCGGCGCTCGCGCGACACGGCGTGCCGGCCGGCGCGACGTTGGGCTCACACGTCGCGCGCTCACCGTCGCAGAAGGTGACCGGGCTGCACACGTCCGCGCTGCGCGCGCAGACCCTCAGCCTCGACTCCACCTGGTCGGCCGGGCAGGTGTCCGACGAAGAGGTACACCTCTCCTCCCGGTCGCACGGCCCCGCCTCCGGACGGCACACGGTCGCGACGGTCAGGCGCACGTTCGCGGGGCAGCGCGCACCCGTCCCGTCGCAGTACTCGGCCACGTCGCAGTCGCCGGCCGAGGGGCGACACTCGTAGCCCGCCGGACGCCACAGGTCGGTCGGACACGCCGTGCCGTCGCCTGGACAAGTCTCCGCCACATCGCAGCCCCCCGCGGAGCGGCGACACTCGAACGTGCTCGCCCGAAAGGTGCAAGACGGCGTGCAGCATACACCTCCGTCGCACTCTTCGCCGGGCTCGACGGCGCCATTGCCGCACGGGGACGGTCCGACCTTGACGACGAAGGCGTCGCCCCCTCCTGCCATCGCGGGCTGGAGCGTGCCGGGGCTCGTCGGGAAGTCGGTGGAGACCGTGCCCCCAGCGATGTACGCAGCACCGACACCGTCGACGACGACGCCCGAGCTTCCATCGGAGTCCGAGCCACCGAGATACGTGGAGTAGATCAGCGCGGTCCCGCCGGGATTGAGGTTCGCGAAGAACGCATCCCCGGCGCCGGCGAGCGCGGCCTGCAGCACGCTCACGGTGATCGGGAAGTTGGCGGAGTACGTGTACCCGGTGACGTACGCGGCGCCGGCGCCGTCGAGGGCGATGCCTCTGGCGGAGTCGTCGCCGGAGCCGCCGAGGTAGGTAGCGTAGGCCAGGGCGCTCCCGCCCGGGCTGACGTTCACCACGAACGCATCGACGCCGCCGACGTTGGTCGTCTGTAGCGCGCCGGCGCTCGTCGGGAAGTCGGTGGAGGATGTCTCCCCCGTGACGTACGCGGCGCCGACGCCGTCGACGACGATGCGCAATGCGTAGTCGTTCCTCGAGCCGCCGAGGTAGGTGCCGTAGGACAGCGCGCTCCCGTCGGGGGCGAGCTTCGCCACGAACGAATCCCAGCCGCCGGCAATCGCGGCCTGGAGCGGGCTCGCGCTGGTCGGGAAGTTGGGGGAGCCAGAGTAACCCGCGACGTAGGCGGCGCCCGCGCCGTCGACGGCGATGTCCCACGCGTCATCGGAGCCCCCGCCACCGAGGTAGGTGGCGTAAGCGAGCGCGCTCCCGGCTGGATCGAGCTTGGCCACGAACACGTCCCGGCCGCCGGCGTTCGCGGCCTGGAGGACGCCGGCGCTCGTCGGGAAGTCGGTCGAGTCCGTGTACCCCGTGACGTAGGCGGCGCCAGCGCCGTCGACGGCGATGCCGTAGGCGTTGTCTTCGCGCGAGCCACCGAGGTACGTGGCGTAGGCCAGCGCGCTCCCGGCGGGACTGAGCTTCACCACGTATGCGTCGGCGACGCCACCGAGCCCGGCCTGCAGCGCACCGACGCTGGTCGGGAAGTCGGTGGACTCCGTGTACCCGGTGACGTAGGCAGCGCCCGCCCCGTCGACGCCGATGCCCCAGGCGTACTCGCGGTTCGAACCGCCGAGGTAGGTGACGTACGCGAGCGCGTCGCCTCCGGGGGTGAGCTTCGCCACGAACGCGTCGGACCGACCCGCGTAGAGAGCCTGCGCGGCGCCGAGGCTCGTCGGCAAGTCGGTAGAGTCCGTGGTCCCCGCGATGTAGGTGGCCCCAGCGTCATCGACGGCGATGTCGGAGGCGCCCTCGCCGAACGAGCCACCGAAGTAGGTCGCGTATACGAGCACCGGATCGATCACCAGCGGCCGACTCCGATCGTACGTGCCGACCTGGAAGCGCACCCGGTCGAGCCCCGCAAGGCGGTATGCGCCCTCCACCGGCACCCGGGCGCCCTCGATCTCCTGGTAGAGCACCGGCCGGGGCTGGGTCAGAACCACATCGCCCACGTGCACCGAGAGCGCGCCGTCCTCGGCGAGCGTCACCCGCTCCGCGCCCTCGAAGCGCACCGCGAGCTCGGGCGCGGTCCCCGGCGCCACCACGAGGTCGTACTCCAGCCGCCCCTCGGGCGAGCCGCGCAGCACCATGTCCACCCCCGGCGCGAGCCCGCGGTACGTCAGCGATCGATAGTTCGGGATGCCCGTCCGCCACGCGCGCGGGTCGTCGCCGATCAGGTAGTTCGAGCGCGTGATCAGCCGCTCGCGCGGCTCGATCCGCGCCCCGGAGCGCGCGCCCTCGATCGCGATCCGGAGGCCGACCACCCGAGAGGGCGCCGGCTCCGCGCGGCACACGCCCGCATCGCTCGGGGTCCCGGGGCGCGCCCGTTCCGGGCCAAGCGCCCCCGGCTCGCTCGCGCCCAGCGCCGACGGCTCGTTCACGTGCAGCGCCAGCTCCGGTCCGTCGTCCGTCGCGAACAGGGTCAGCGCGCCCTGCCGCGCCACGTAGCGCGCCCGCGCGTCGTGCTGTCCCCGGTTCTCCTCGTAGCGCAGCGGCACCCGCCCGAAGCGCTGCGCGGTTCGAGCTTGTGCCTCGCTCGGCGAGACCGCCTCGCGCGCGTCGAGCGTGGGCTGCGACTCCGGCGCCTCGGCCTCGCTCGGACCCGCCTCCTTCGGCGGCGCGCACGCCCAGCAAAGCTGCGCCCAGACCACGCAACCCAGGCCGACCCACCCCCTCATCGACTCCCCCCATCACGAGCTGGGCAGCCCGCTCCTCCAGCAAGCTACCAGCGCCATGCCGTGGCAGGAAGGTCGAGCCGGTGACGACCTCACCGCGCTGCGAGCTCGCGCTTCAGGACAGCTCGATGCTGCTCAGTTCGCTACGATGTACGTCGCAAATCGAATTGCGCCGACGCCGACGGTCCGGCGCGTCGCTTCGCGCGAAGCGCGCTCGCCGAGACCCGCGGGCTCGGCGAGACGGCGCGCGCCGGCGCTGCCGGCCCGCGCCGGGCGAAGCGAGACCGGGCTGCCGCCGCGGGCGCGAAGCGAACGCGGCGCACGGCCCGGGCTCGCGCAGCGCGCGCAAGAGACCGCGGAGCGGGAACGGGCTCGCGCAGCGAGCCCCGGCCCCGCGGAGCGGGCTCTGGAGCGCCCCCCGGATCGCACGCACTCCCTGGACTTCGTCCAGAATCCCCGATCAAACGAGCTACGAACGCCGCGGCGCGCGGTTGTTCTGGCTCTCCTGCGCCGGCGCGCCGCAGTGCGGGCAGCTCAGGAGCTCCATCGCGAAGGGGCCCTGGCAGTAGGTGCAGAAGATGCGGCCCGCGATGCTGTTCGGATCGATGAGCTGCATGTCCGAGTAGTTCTGCTCGAGCTCCGAGGTGCTCATCCGGTCGTTCTCCTCGGAGGGCGACCACACCACCTCGAGCGCGCCGAGCTGCTGCGCGGTGAGCGCCGCGCGGTTGTCGAGCGCCGCGCGGAGCTGGCCCGCGTCCGAGGCCTGCATCCCCTGGAGCGGCCGGTACGCCGCGATGATCAGGCTGACGACGACCGTGCCCTCACCCTCGTTCTTGTGCGCCTGCATCGCGCCCGCGTCCTGCTGCTGGACGCCGCCGCCCCAGCCGGCGCGGACGGTCTCCTTCTGGAAGCGCGCGCGCTGGTTCGTCGCGATCGAGCGGAACTGCTGCTCCGCGGCCTGCGGGGCCATCGGGCCGGACGCCTCCTGCGAGACGTAGAGCCACGCCATCTCCGCGCGGCGCAGCGCGAGCACCGTCTCGCGCAGGAGGTTCGCGAGCCCCTGCGGCGACGACGTGTCCCCACTCTGCGCGAGCCTTGTCAACGTCGCTTGCACGTCACGCCTCGCGCGCCAGTCGATCCCGATGCTCAGCCGCGAGACGTGCATCGCGTCGGGGCCGTGGTAGCTGCTCGGCCCCGAGGGGGTGAAGCCGCCGGGCGCCGGGGCGAACCCGCCCGCGCCGGCCGGGCCGCCGCCGCCCTTCTTCCCGCGGAACAGGTTCGCCACGACGACGAGCCCGACGATCCCGACGACGAACACGACGCAG
>JAYRVK010001096.1:0-3923 GCA_041918555.1 Sandaracinaceae bacterium | reverse complement strand
CGAACATCGCCGCGATCGCGTCGACGCGGACCGCGAGCCGGCCCCCGGGCACCGGCCACGGCGCCGCCAGCTCGGGCGAGGCACCCCATGCGAAAGCGCTCACCGCCCCCGCGCACGCGAGCGCAGCGGCCACGGTGAGGAGCACCGCGAAGAAGCGCTCGCCCGCCGGTCCTCGGGGATCCGCGAGGAGCCCGGGAGCTCCGCTCGCCGCGGCGAGCCCGATCCCGGCGAGGACGAGCCACTCGCTCACGGCCTCCACCACCCTTGCCCGAGCGCCCAGTCTCGCGCCGTGACCCACCCGAGCGACACGATGGCGGCGGCGACGATGTAGAGGATGTAGATGTGCACGTTTCCTTGCTGGAGGAAGCGCAGCCGGGCGAGGCGGTCCCCCCAGCGGATCAGGAAGGGCTCGTAGGCGCCGCGGGTCAGCGGATCGGCGGCGTCGGTCTCGAAGCTCGCGGACGTGGGGAAGACTCCCTCGGGAGGACGCGCGCGCAGCCGCGCACGAACCCAGCGGGGCAGCACGCCGTCGTGGAACAGCTCCGCGAAGCCGCGCCCCGTGTACTGCATGCGCGCGGTCGGGACCGCGTAGCCGCAGCCCCAGGTCTCCGACACGGGCGCGCCGCGCACGCGCCGCGCGAGGACGATCGCGGCCAGCGCCGCGGCGGCGAGCAGTGCCGCGCTCGAGAGGGTGACGGGCGACAGGGCGCTCCGGGCCGCGGCGAGCTCCGTCGCTCCGGCGGCGTGCAGATCGGCGAGCACGCTCGCCTGCGCACCGACGAGCGCGGGCGCGGCGAGGGCTCCCACGACGCACGCGGCGGCGAGCGCTACCACCGGGCCCGTCATGGCGAGCGGTGACTCGTGCGCCCCGGACGCCTCGACGCTCCGTGGGGTGCCGAGCAAGACCACGCCCGCGAGCCGGACGAAGCACAAGGCGGCGAGCCCGCCGACGAGGGCGAGGGCGGCGACGCCGCACACCGCCGCCAGGCTGGACGAGGACTCCCCGTCGAGGCCGACCCGCATCAGCGCGCGGTAGAGCAGCCACTCGCTCGCGAACGCGTTGAGCGGCGGCAGGCCCGCGATTGCGACCGCGCCCAGCATCATCGCCCGACCGGTCCACGGCATGCGGCGCATCAGCCCGCCGAGGCGCTCTACGTCGCGCGTGCCGGTTGCGTGGACGACGCTGCCGGCGCAGAGGAACATGAGCCCCTTCATCGCGGCGTGGTTCCACACGTGGAGCAGTCCCCCCGCGAACGCGAGGGCGGCCACCCCCGCGTGCCCCTCGGCGCGCGCCCAGAGCCCGAGCCCGAGGCCCAGCAGGATGACGCCGACGTTCTCGACGCTCGAGTACGCCAGCACACGCTTCAGATCGCGCTGATAGAGCGCGAGCGCCATACCGAGCAGCGCGCCGCCTATCCCGAGCACCATCAGCGCGACGCCGAGCTCCGCGCCGACGGGCACCAGCGTCGTCACGCGGAGCAGCCCATAGATGCCCAGCTTGATGAGCACGCCCGACATGAGCGCGGAGACGTGCGAGGGGGCGGCCGCGTGCGCCTCGGGGAGCCACACGTGCAGCCCGACGACGCCCGCCTTGAACCCGAAGCCGATCAGGGCGAGCGGAAGGATCAGCGCGATCCCCGCGCCCGGATCCGACCACGCGTCGGTGATCGCGGTGAAGTCGAGCGCGCCACCCGCGCCGGCGCCAAGCGCGACGAACAACGCGATCAGCGCGCTCACGCCGACGTGCGATCCGACGAGGTACGCCCAGCCCGCGCGGCGCACCTCCGCCTGCCCGTGATCCGAGGTGACGAGCAGGTATGCGAGCAGCGCCATGGCCTCCCACGCCACGAGGAAGAGGAGGCCGTGCCGCGCGATCAGGACGAGCACCATCGCCGCGACGAGCAGGTTCAGCTCGGCGGCGGGCACCACGCGGTTCCCGAGGTAGCTGCGCCCGTAGACGGCGCAGAGCGGCCCCAGCACGAGGAGGGGCGCGAGGAAGAACGCGCTGAGCGGGTCCAGGCCGAGGACGAAGCCGCCCCCGGGCACCGCCCACGGCGCCGCCAGTTCCTGGGTCCCCCCCCCGCCCAGCGTCGACACCGCACCCAGGAGCCCCACCGCGGCGCCGCCGACCGCGCCGATGGCCGCCACGAGCGTCGCGGCGCGAGGCGCCCGCCGCAGGGCGAGCGCGGCAAGGCCGGTGAACGCGATCGCGCCGGCGCCCGCCGTCACGAGCAAGAGCGGACTCATGTCGTCTCGCTCCCGTTCCCCGGAGGGACGAGCGAGGCCTCGACGCGCGCGGCCTCGCGGGTGAGCTCGTCCAGCCCGGCGCGGCGGTCGATGGCCGCGCGGAAGCCGGAATCGAGCATGGCACGCGCCACGCGCGCGAGGAGCTGGAGGTGCGCCTTGATCGTCGGGGTCACGAGCATGAAGACGGTACGGACCGGCTCTCCGTCCGGCGCGCCGAAGGGGACCGCCTCGCGGAGGTAGGTCACGCTGACCGTCGGCGGAGCGCCCGCCGCGATCACCGGGTGGCGCACGTGCGGAATCGCGACTCCATCGCCGATCGCCGTGGTGCTCGCGGCCTCTCGCGCGAGCAAGACGTCGAGGATGAACTCGCGATCCACGCCAGATCCGATGGGGGTCCGCTCCACCACGACGCGGAGCGCGTCGTCGCGGGTCTCCGCGGGGACATCCTCGTACACCCCGCCGATCCGGAGCGCCGCCGAGAGCAGCACGGCGTGCTCCTCGGGATCCGAGTCGGCTTCGAACCTCTCCACCGCGACGGGCAGCCGTCGCTCCGTCGCCCAGCAGAGCAGCTCGGTGCGGTTGAATCGCACCTGGTCACGGACCCGATGGAATGGGATCTCCCCCTCGTCCACCCAGCGGTAGATCTGCTGCTCGTCCGTCGCGAGCAGCTCCGCGGCGCGTCGCACCGTCAACAGCATGACGCGACCTCCGGTGATCCGGGCGAGAGTCGGTGTGGGTGCGTGGCGAACATCGGCCGGAAGGCGGGGGCCCCGCTGTACGCGCCGGGTTCTGGAGGGCTCATCGCGACCCCGCTCGGGGGGCCGCGCACGTGAGGGACGGCGACAAGGGGAGCTCCGCTTCGAAGAGGGGACGACTGGGCGCACGCCGCGCGGCGCCCGCACCGAGCACGATCAGGCCGGGGGGGGCCCGCGGGCCGCGTGCCTCGAGACCGCGTCGTCCTCGTGCGGCGGAGGCTCGGCGTGGCGGGGATCGATCGCGCGGACCACGCGCGGCAGGAGGGCGCCGCTGACCCGGGCGCGCTCGACCGGCGGGTCCTTCGAGTCCTCGTTCTCCTCCGCGACCATGCGGAAGCGGCCGTGCTCGTCGTCGTACGCGGCGCCCACTTCGTCGGCGCCCTCGAGGGACGGCACGGCGGCGGGCGCGTGGAGCGCGAGGACCAGCAAGCAATGAACGGCGGAGGTCACACCTCGAACCCGGTGGCCGAACCGTACGCTCCCACCCCCTGCTCTGCAAAGAACCGATCACGGGGCGAAGCGCGGATCGCCCTCGAGCAGCCACTCGAACGTCTCGCGGATCGCGGGCTCCATCACGTCGAGCTCGTGGTGTGCGCCGGCGCGGCGCTCGAGACGCGCACGCGCGGGCCCGCGGCGCAGCGCGTCGAGCACGCCCCGCCCGCGCCGCTCGCACCAGCCGGTCGAGCACACGAGCGCGACGCGACCCGCGCTCGCGACGTAGCGGCGCGGACCGCGCCAGAAGGTGTCGCCGCCCTCGACGAGCTGGATGCGCGGGAACGCCGACGGCCGCGCGGCGGCCATCGCCGCGATGCGGTGCGCGCCCTGGGAGAAGCCGACGTAGAGGTCGGGGCCTTCGTCGACGCGGCCCTCGAAGCGCGCCGCGAGCGCGCGGCGCGCCGCGGCGATCTCGCGCGCGAGCGG
>JAYRVK010001095.1:0-4573 GCA_041918555.1 Sandaracinaceae bacterium | reverse complement strand
GGCGAGGTGGATGAGCGCCTCGGCCGCGCGCTCGGGCTCGCCGGCCTCGGCCCACAGCGACGCGGCGCGGCGCCACTGGCCGGCTCCCTCGGCGGCGCGCGCACGGCGATGGCGGTTGTCGAAGATGCGCTTGAGCCAGCTCATGAAGTATCGTCTAGGCCCGCAACGCATCATCCGTGGAGTCACCCGCATGAGCAACCGCATCGGAGAGCTGCTCGTCCGAGAGAAGCTCATCAGCCTGCAGCAGCTGCGATCCGCCCAGGACGAGTCCCGCCGGACGAACACGTCCCTCGGCTATCAGCTCGCGCGCATGGGCTTCATCTCGGACCAGGAGATCACCGACTTCCTCAGCCAGCAGTACCGCGTGCAGTCGATCGATCTCACCGAGTTCGAGATCGACGAAGAGGTGCTCAAGCTCGTCAACCAGGACGTGTGCCTGCGCCACCGGATCATCCCGGTCTCGCGCGCGGGCTCGACGCTGATCGTGGCGATGGCGGACCCGTCGAACCTCCACGCGATCGACGACATCAAGTTCCTCACCGGGTTCAACGTCGAGCCGGTGGTCGCCTCCGAGAACGCGATCATCCAGGCGATCGAGGGCGCGTACGCGGCGCCCGAGATCTCCTACGACGACATCATGGACGGCTTCGACGAGGAGGACATCGAGGTCGCAGGCGACGACGACGACATGAACCTCGGGGACCTCGAGCGCGCGTCCGAGGACGCGCCGGTGGTCCGCCTCTGCAACGCGATCCTCCTCAACGCGATCAAGAAGCGCGCGTCCGACATCCACGTCGAGCCCTACGAGCGCCAGCTCCGCGTCCGCTACCGCATCGACGGCGTGCTCCATCAAGAGATGACGCCGCCGGTCAGCCTCAAGAACGCCATCGCGTCGCGCCTCAAGATCATGGCCTCGCTCGACATCGCCGAGCGCCGCCTCCCGCAGGACGGACGGATCAAGCTCAAGCTCGGCAAGGGCCGCGAGATGGACTTCCGCGTCTCCGCGCTCCCGACGATCTGGGGCGAGAAGATCGTCTTGCGGCTCCTCGACAAGTCGAACCTCCAGCTCGACATGACGAAGCTCGGCTTCGATCAGAAGGCGCTCGACGACTTCAAGTGGGCCATCTCGCAGCCCTACGGGATGGTGCTCGTCACCGGCCCGACCGGCTCGGGCAAGACGACCACGCTCTACTCCGCGCTGACGGAGCTCAACACGCTCGAGACGAACATCAGCACCGCCGAGGATCCCGTCGAGTACAACCTCATGGGCATCAACCAGGTGCAGATGCACGAGGACATCGGCCTCAACTTCGCGGCCGCGCTGCGGAGCTTCCTGCGCCAGGACCCGGACATCATCATGGTCGGCGAGATCCGCGACTTCGAGACCGCCGAGATCGCGGTGAAAGCCGCGTTGACGGGCCACTTGGTGCTCTCGACGCTGCACACGAACGACGCGCCGAGCACCGTCTCGCGCCTCCTGAACATGGGCGTCGAGCCCTTCCTCGTGACGGCGTCGGTGAACCTCATCCTCGCGCAGCGGCTCGCCCGCAAGGTCTGCGAGGACTGCCGCACGCAGGTCCACGTCGAGCCGCAGGCGCTCGTCGACATCGGCGTCCCCGCCGATCAGACCCAGGGCTTCCCGGTGTTCCGCGGGGCCGGCTGCCGCACGTGCGGCAACACCGGGTACAAGGGCCGCATCGCGCTCTACGAGGTCATGGCGTTCAGCGATCGCCTCAAGGAGATGGTGCTGCAGGGCTGCTCCACCGCGGAGCTCAAGGACGAGATGATCGCGCTCGGCACGGCCACCCTGCGGATGTCCGGCATCCAGAAGATCCGCGCGGGCGTCACGACCATCGACGAGATCCTCCGCGTCACCGCGGCCGATCGGAACTAGCCGTCAGACGAAGGCCTGCACCGCGAGGAGGCCGTTGTAGACGAGGTGCGCGGTCGCCGCGACGAGCGCGCTCCCGCTGATCGCGCGCAGCGTCGTGAGGCCGAGGCCCGTGACGCCGATGCCGACGAGCGCGCCCCACTGGCCCCACGTCTGCGAGCCGTGGAAGGCGACGAAGGTGAGCCACGCGCCGAGGAACGCGAACGCGACGCCGTACCTGCGCAGCGCGCCGTAGACGAAGCCCCGGAAGAAGACCTCCTCCGCGAGCGGCGCCGCGACGGCGAGCGCCGCGAACGAGAGCATCCCGCTCGGCCAGCTCACGAACGCCTCGACGCTGCTCTGCGAGGTCGAGGGGACGAGGCGCGTCGAGAGCTGGGCGAGCACCACGAGGATCACGCCCGCGATCGCCGCGAACGGGAACCAGAGCCACCAGCGGCGTCCGGGCCGCACGAGGCCGCAGCCCTCGAGCCGGTGCGCGACCGACGCGCCGCCGACGAGCGCGAGTCCGAGCGCCGCCTCGTAGAGCCCGAGCGCCACGCCCGCCGCGAGACCCGCGGCCGCGCCGCTCGCGACCACGCCGACGCCGACGAAGCCGAGCAACATGAGCGCGAGCCCGGCGAGCACGACGAGCGCGCCGGGGAGCGGCCGACGCGGCCTGCGCGGCGGCTCGAGCTCCTCGACGGCTTCCTTCCAGAGCCGCCCGTCCTCGGCGGAGGCGTCCTCTGCGGCGACGGTCTTCGCCGCGCGGGCCTCGCCCTCGCGGGCCCGCACGGCCAAGAACACCACGAGGAGGATCGAGGCGAGCCAGGTCGCCCCGACGATGGCGAGGTCCAAATCCTGGAGCTCGCTCCGCGCGACGATGCGCGCGCGCAGCGGCACGTCCGCCACGGCCTCGGGGAGCTCGTCGAAGGCCGCGGCGATCGCGTACTCGCCGTCGGCGCGCACCGGCCCCGCCCCCACCTCCATGCACGCGCTGGTCTCGTCGCGCCGCGCCCGGGCGAGCGCGTCGGCCGTCAAGGGGACTTGCAATCCTGCTTCGCCGTCCAGCCGGACCTGGAGCTCGAGGGTGTCGGCCCACCGCGCGGGCTCCATCGGATCGCTCGCGCACAGCTCGAAGATCGCGCGCGTGCCCTCGTAGAGGCGCGTGCTCGCGAGCACCGCCTCGGGCCCCGACGCCGCCTCGCGCAGGGTCGTGGCGTGGCCCGCGTTCACCTCGCGCGCCTCGAGCCCGCTCACGCGCGCGACGCCGAGCGCGATCGCGCCGAGCCCTAGCGCGACCGCGATGCCGAGCCCGATGCGCGCGATCACCGCGGCACTCTACCAGCCCTTCGAGCGACGAGGACTTGGCACGAGAAGTCACGCGGCCCGAGGCGATCGCCAAGCGGATCGGCGATCCAGATCGCGCCCCCCTCCGACCCCAATTCGCCCAAATTTCGGATCGAGTCTGCATTTTCCTCGACTCGGAAAGCCCTTCGATCTCCGAGAGTTCCAGAGCGATCTGACCAAGGGAGTGACATGCTGTGGCCATATAGCTCACGTCATGGATTGTCGCGACGCCGGCCCGGTGATAGATCGCCTGTCATGCGGATCAGCAACAGTTTCAGCGAAGGCGAGATCCAGGTTCTCGACTTCATCCTCAGCACCATGCTTCGCGGCGGATCGCCGGCGATGGCGACGCGCAACAAGGACTTCGCGTCGCTGTGCCGCAAGGTCGTGTCGATGAAGCAGCGCGTCGAAGAGACGAACCGCGCGGCGATCCTCGGCGCGCGCAAGCCGCCCGACGTCTCGTCGGTCGGCGCGATCGACGCGCCGGTGGTCATCGAGGGCGACGACGACGCGATCGAAGACGTGGGCTGAGAGTCGCGCCTCGGTTTTCGCGGGGCGATCTCTTCTCGACGCGGGCGATCTAGGCCGCGCGGTGCGCGCGTCCGATTGACTCCGCTCGCGCGGTCGCGTAATCGGCGGGGCGATGTTCATCCTCCGCGGCGGGCGGGTCCTCGACCCGGCGAGCGAGCGCGACGAGATCGCCGACGTGGTCGTCGAGGATGGCCGCGTGGTGCGCGTCGGCCGCGACGCGGGAGCCTCGATCGAGGGCGAGCGCGTCCGCCGGATCGACTGCGCGGGGCGCTGGGTGACCCCCGGCTTCCTCGATCTGCACGTGCACCTGCGCGAGCCGGGGCAGGAGTACAAGGAGGACGTCGCGTCGGGCCTCCGCGCGGCCGCCGCGGGCGGGTTCACCACGGTGTGCGCGATGCCGAACACGAAGCCCGTCAACGATCGGCGCGCGATCACCGAGGCGATGCTGTCCAAGGCGCACGGGGTCGCCGGCGCGCGGCTGCGCGTGTTCGGCGCGGTCACGATGGGCAGCCAGGGCGAGCAGCTCACCGAGATGGCCGACCTCGCGGACGCGGGCGCGATCGGCGTGAGCGACGACGGCGTCTGCGTGATGAACGCGGCCGTGATGCGGCGCGCGCTGGAGTACGCGGCGACGTTCGATCTCCTGGTCTCGCAGCACTGCGAGGACCACCACATGACGCGGACCGCGCCGATGAACGAGGGGCCGGTGTCCACGCGGCTCGGGCTCGGCGGCTGGCCGAACGCCGCCGAGGACGTGATCGTCGCGCGCGACCTGATCCTCGCCGAGCTCACGGGCGCTCGCTACCACGTCGCGCACCTCTCGAG
>JAYRVK010001094.1:0-5473 GCA_041918555.1 Sandaracinaceae bacterium | reverse complement strand
GCCGCGGCGCCGCGGGGAAGGACCTCACCGACCCGCGCCGCGTGGTGGTCCTCGTCGCGCAGGCGCTGCACGAGCTCGTCGGCCGCGGCGTCGGGGAGCGCGATCAACAGCCCGCCCGACGTCTGCGCGTCCACCGCGAGCCGGAGGTCGGCCGCCGTCGCGCTACAGAGCACGTCTTTTTGCACGTAATTCGAATTGCACTTCGCGGCGCCACCCATCGCCGCTCTCGCCGCGCGCTCGCGCGCGCTCGGGAGGGCAGGCAGCGCGCTCGCCGAGATCGCGAGGGTCACGCCCGAGGCCTTCGCGACGTGGAGCGCGTGGCCGAGCAGCCCGAAGCCCGTGACGTCGGTCGCCGCGCGCGCTCGGAGCGCGGCCATGTGGTGCGCGGCGCGCGCGTTGAGGCGCAGCATCGACGCGACGAGCGCGCGCTCGGCGGCTGGCTCGAGGTCCTCCTTGCGCAGCCCCGCGATGAGCAGGCCCGTGCCGAGCGCCTTGGTGAGCACGAGCGCGTCGCCCGGCCGCGCGCCGGCCTGCGTGATCAGCGCCTCGCGGGTCACCTCGCCGTGGACCGCGAGCCCGTACTTGGGCTCCGCGTCCTTGATCGTGTGCCCACCGACGACGAGCACGCCCGCCTCGCGCGCCTTCTCCGCGCCGCCCGCGAGGATCTCTTCGAGGACCCAGAGCGGCAGCGCGTCGCGCGGGAAGGCCGCGATCGCGAGCGCGAAGCGCGGCGTCCCGCCCATCGCGTACACGTCGCTGATCGCGTTGGCGGCGGCGATCGCGCCGAAGGTCCGCGGGTCGTCGACGACCGGCGTGATGAGATCGACCGTGGAGACGAGGTAGGGCCCGTCGACGGAGCTCGACGGCCACCGCAGCACCGCGGCGTCGTCGTGGCCCGTGTTCGTCACCACGACCCCTTCGGGTGCCTCCGTGGCGACGCTGCGCAGGACCTCCACGAGGTCCTCGGGGTCGAGCTTGGCGGCTCAGCCCCCGGCTTCGGTCAGCCGCGTCAGGCGGATGGTCTCCCGGTCTCGGTTCATGCGCCGAGTTCTATCACCGCAGGGCCGTCCGTCAGAGGATCCCGGCCTGTCGCAGGACCGCGCGCGTCATCCCGGCGTAGGGGGAGTCGCGCTCGGCGAGGAGCTGGGCGTCGGCGACGACCTGCGCGAGCGCCGCCGCGTCCCCCGCCTGCTGGGCCGCGCGGTGCTTGGCGATGAGCGGCACGAGGAACTTGCGGTAGTGACGGCCGCGGAACTTCGTCAGCTCGTCGCGCGCGTCGAGCTTCGCGGCGCGCACGGTGGCCTTGCCGCGGTCCGTGAGCCCGGCGGGCTGCATCCCCTTGCCCGGAAGGAACACCCAGGCGAGGTGCGGCTCGGGATCTTCGAAGCCGGGGTCGAGGATCAGCGCCGCCTCCGGGGGCGCCGCTCCCGACGCGAGCACGTCGACCGCGAGCGGCGCAGCACCCGCAGCGAGCGGGAAGTAGTTGCCCTTGGGGGTATTGCAGTTCGAGCAGCAGAGATAGAGGTTCTCCATCTCGTAGCCGAGCCACCAATAGCCGGGCCGGGTGCTCCCGTCGTCCTCGCGGGCGCTCGTCTTGGGGCGGAAGTGCTCCACGGTCCCGAAGGCGACCTCGACCTCCTTCTCGCAGAAGCAGCACTTGCCGTCCTGCATCTCCCAGAGCGCCTCCTTGATCGGCTTGGACCCATAGACCGAGCCCTTGAAGTCGCTCGACCCGAGCGTGCCGGCGATCGCCTTGGGTCGGATCACCTGGTCCCGCTCGGTCGGCCCATCCGTGAGGAGGTCCGGCGGCGCGACGGCGCGGGTGCGGTCGATGCGGATCAACCGCCCGCCTTCTTCTCGAGGTCGGCCTCCTCGTCCGCGGCCGGCGGCCGGGCCGCGCGCTTGCCTCGCTTGAGCGCGCGCAGATCCCGCTCCCACTGCCCGGGGTCGGCGACCTTGGCCTCCGCCTCGATCGAGTCGGGAGATGGCAGGTCGGCGAGCTCCGTCGAGGCCAGGTAGGGCTCGAGCTCCGCCTCGAGGCCGACGAGCAGCTCGTCGTCCTCGGTGGTCCGCGCGTCGCTCGCGAGGAGCGAGAGCAACTTGGTTTGCTTCACTTCGAGCTCGGGCCGCGTCGAGCTCGTCACGTCGAAGTACTCCGCCATCAGCTCGGTGCTCGACTGCATCGCCGGCTCGCGGTCGAAGCGCCGTGCGCGCACGAAGCCGTCCTCGAGCCCGAGCCCGACGATCTCCTCGGCCTCGAAGCCCGTGAGCACGAGCGGCGAGTGCGTGGTCACCACGAACTGGAGCCGCGGGAAGACGCGCCGCAAGAGCGGCACGAGGCGCCGCTGCCAGCGCGGGTGGAGGTGCAGGTCGAGCTCGTCGAGCAGCACGATGCCCGTCATGTCCGCGGGCTCGACGGGGCGGCCCGCGTCCAGGAAGGCGTGGCCCAGCAGATCGGCGACCCACGCGAACGTCGATTGATAACCTTGCGAGAGGAGGTGCGGGGCGAGCTTCACCGGGGCCTCGCGGCCCACGTCGATCACGAGGCGGCGCGACTCGAGGAGCTTCCTCATCTCGTCCACGCCCGCGTGACCGCGTCGCTCGACGTGGAGGAGCCAGGGGAGCAGTCGATCGCCCTGCGCGTCCTCGGTGAGCAGGACCCTGCCGACCGCCTCGGCGAAGCGCAGCCCGAGCCCCTCTTCCCGATCTCGGAGGGCCTCGAAGAAGTCGACGCCGAGCATCTTGTGGTGCGTGTCGAAGAGCCCCTCGACCCGGTCTGCCAACGGATCGCGGGGGACCGCGACCTCCCCGCGCTTGGGCAGCCGGCGGCCCACGCCGTAGCCCACGACCAGGTGGCCGGGCTCGCGCTTGTCGCGGATGGCGTTGAGCCGGTCCGTGCCCGCGCCGCCCACGAAGACGTGGGATCCGGGCTCGACCGACAGGCTCAACTCGAGGTCGCCGCCGTCGCTCATCTGGAAGGTGGCCTCGATTCGCGCCTCTCGATCGGAGCGGGTCGCGTCGACGTAGTCGGCCGCGTCCTCGACGAGCGCGCGGGTCATCCGGTCGCCGGAGCTCGCCATCGCGATGGCCTGCAGGATCGTCGTCTTGCACACCCCGTTCTCCCCGAGGAGGACCGTCCAGTCGCGCGGGGTTCCATCGTCGCGCGCGAACGTGAACGTCTGGTCCTCGAGGAGCTTGATGTTCCGGAACGTGAGCGTCTTGATCCGCATCCGAGGCCTCGCGCCTCCCCTGCTCATACCACGCGCGCTCCGCGCGCTGCGACACCCCCCGCGCGCGGGTGACAGCCCGCGCACCGGCGCTAGAGTGGCCGCGATGCGTCGGGTCGTCGCCGCCTCGCTCCTGCTCGCCGCCGCCTGCGACGGCCCGGCCATGGGCACCGACGCGGGCCGCGAGGACGCGGGCCCGCCGACGGACGCGGTGACGCTCGCGCGGCTCGTCGACGAGATGGCCTCGCTCGATCCCCTCGCGCGCGCGCCCTCGCCCGGCTACCGCACGCTCCAGGCCTCGAGCTGGGATCGGCGCTCGACCGATCCGTCGAACCCGAGCGACTCCGAGGGCTGGTTCGCGAACCGCGACTGGGGCTGGTTCGAGGGCGAGGTCGAGGTGGTCCCGGGGCGGCGCGAGCTCGTGATGGCGGAGGCCGACGGCGCCGGCGCGATCACGCGGATCTGGTCGGCGGCCCCGATGGGGACGATCCGGATCTACCTCGACGACCTCGAGACGCCGGCGATCGAGGTCGACATGGAGGCGCTCCTCGGCGAGGCGCACCCCGACTTCGGCGCGCCCTTCGGCTACGTGGTCGCGCGCGGCGCGAACCTCTACTTCCCGATCCCGTTCGCGCGGCGGATGCGCGTGACGACCGACCGCGGCGACGTGATGCCGGGGCTCTACTACCACGTGAACTACCGCCTCTACGACGGCGCGGTCGACGTCGAGCCGTGGTCGCCCGCGGCGATGGCGGCGGCGCGCGCGAACGTCGACGCGGCGCGCGCGGCGCTCCTCGACCCCGAGACCATCGTGCGCGGAGAAGCAAGAGAAGTTGCGCTCCCGGCGACCATCGCGGCGCCGTCGCCGTCGGGCGGGGTGATCCGGCGGCTCGCGATCCGCGCACCCGCCGCGACCGAGGCGCAGCTCCGCGGCGCGGTGCTCGCGATCGCCTTCGACGGCGAGGAGGCGATCCGCGTGCCGGTCGGCGACTTCTTCGGGGGCGCGCCGGGCCTGCGGGCGCTCGACACGCTCGCGCTCTCGATCGACGCGGGCTCGGGCGAGCTCGCCTCGCGACTGCCGATGCCGTTCGCGACGGAGGCGCGGATCGCGATCGAGGGCGAGCTCCCGGTCGAGGCCGTCGAGGTCGTGCTCGACGCGTGGGACTTCGACGTAGCGAGCCGCCACCTCCACGCGGGCTGGGCGAGCACCGGGGTCGTCGAGTCGCAGCCCAAGCGCGACCTCGGGCTCGTGGAGCTCGCCGGCGAGGGCACCTACGTCGGCATGCACCTCACGGTGGTGAACCCCATCAACGAGTGGTGGGGCGAGGGCGACGAGAAGATCTACGTCGACGGCGACGCGGCGCCGACGTGGTTCGGCACGGGCACCGAGGACTACTTCGGCTACGCGTACACCGACCTCGCGCTCTTCAGCGCGCCCTACCACGCGCAGGCGAGCACGGGGATCACCACGCAGGTGGGCCACGTCTCGAACCTCCGCGTCCACGTGATCGACGCGATCCCGTACCGCACGGGGCTCGACCTCGATATGGAGCTCTGGGCGTGGGTGCCGAGCGAGATCGCGTTCGGCTGGGTGATCTATTGGTACGCGCGCGGCGGCGCCGACGACACGCCGCGCCTCGAGCCCGGCACCGAGGTCGTGCACGACCCCGCGACGTTCCGCCGCTGACGATCAGTCGACGAGCACGGGGCTCCATAGGTCGTACTTCGCCGCGGAGTCGGGGCCCGCGAAGACCTGGAGCGCGACCATGCGCGCGTCGCCGTTCAGGAAGCGGACCGTCGCGCCGGCGGGCATGAAGATCGTCGCGCCCGCCGCCACCGCGTGCTCGACGCCGTCGATCCAGATCGTGCCGTGGCCCTCGAGGACGTGGATGTACTCCTCGTCGGCGTCCTGGTGCTCGGGGACCGCCGCCCCGGGCTCCATCTCGAGGCGGGCGACGAACGCGTTCCGGCCGCGCGCGAGGAGCGCGACGATCGCGGTGCCGGGCGGCGACATGCGGCGCGGCGCGTCGTCGAGCGCGCGCACCTCGGCGGGCGGGGCCGCGGCCTCGTCGTCGGCGGTCGGGCCGAGCTCGGGGCACGGAGCGGCGGCGCCGCAGCCGGCGAAGAGGAGGGCGAGGAGGGCCTTCGAGGTGCGCATGCGCGCGACACTACAGCGCGCGGAACACGAACGGGAAGGTCACCGTGCTCTGGCCGACGCCCTCGAAGCGCCAGCCCTCCGGCGCGGC
>JAYRVK010001093.1:0-3095 GCA_041918555.1 Sandaracinaceae bacterium | reverse complement strand
GGTCAGGACATCGACGCGCGGAGCGATCTCTTCGCGGCGGGCATCATCCTGTGGGAGCTCTGCGCGGGGCGGCGCCTCTACCGGGGCACCGAAGACAAGATGCTCGAGCTCGCGCGCGAGGGCGCGGTGCCGCCGCTCCCGGAGCGCGGGATCCCGAACCAGCGCGGGCTCCAGGAGCTCCTCGATCGGGCGCTCGCGTTCGATCCCGAGGCGCGCTTCCCGAGCGCCGAGGCGATGCTGCGCGCCCTCGACGCGTGGGCCCTCGAGGCCAAGCTCTTCGTGTCCCAGATCCGGTTCGGGGCGTTCCTCAGCGATCACTTCGAGGTCGAGGTCGTCGAGGTCCGGCGCCAGCGCGAGCGCGCGGCCGAGGCCCTCGCGGCGGGGCCGCTCGTCGAGATCCAGCCGATCGCGAGCCCGCAAGTCGTCTTGCGGGCCCCGGCCGCCGCCGCGCCGCCGCCGAAGCTCGCGGGCTGGGTCGCGCCGGTCGCGCTCGCCCTCGTCGCCGCCCTGCTGTTCCTCGCGGGGGTCGCGCTCGCGCTCCTGCTGCGATGAGCGCGCCGCGCTACTCCCACCAGAGCTCGAGCACGCCGTCTCCGAGGGAGTCGATCCGCGTCCACACCTCGCCGGTCACCCCGCACGCCTTCATCGCGCCCTCGACCACGCCGACCTGGTAGGTCTCGAGGAAGCACGGCAGGCCCTTCATGTGGTAGGCGCCGTGCCGCTCGCCCAGGGGCTCGTAGGTGACGTGGCCGAACGAGACCCCCACCTTCCAGCCCTTGGCGCCGACGTAGACCACGCGGCCGAAGTCCCTGCCGACGGCGGCGAAGATCACGCGCCCGATGTTGTGCCCGAGCAGGGTCTCGTAGCCGCGCCGGCCGAGGCGGCGCAGCCCCTGTCCGAGCGGCTCGTGCGGCCAGCAGACCCGCGAGGCGGCGTCGAGGAGGCGCATGTGGTCGGCGTACGGGTAGTCGAAGAACGGGAGCACGCGGCGCGGCGGGACCCCGGCGAGCGCCCAGAGATCCGCCTTGGGCGCGACCTCCTCCGCCGCGGCGAGGGGATCCCTCAGGAACATCCCCTTGACCGTGCCGTCCGCGGGGAGCGCCGCCACGTGCTCCGCGAGGTCGATCGCGCGCTCGAAGCGGGGCGGCTGGGTCCCGTGCACGACGCGGCGCATCGCCCTGAGCGTACCTCAGCCCGGGGGGCGGCCGAGGGCGGCGCGCACGGCCTCGACGCGCTCGTCCGGCAACCCCGCGCGGCGCGCGCAGTCCAGGATCGCCGGCGCGATGGCGTCGTAGGCGGCGCGCGCGTCGGGATCGAGGGCCTCGAGCGCGCCGCGGTGCCGCGCGACGGTCGCGTCGTCGCCCCGGATCACCGGGCCGCTCAGCGCCTGGGGTACTCCGACGCGCACTACGTTCTCGCCGACGGTGCGGAGGAGAGCGCCGATCGCGCGGCGGGCGTCCACGTCCGCGAGCCCGAGCTCGGCGAGCACGCGCACCGCCACCGCGGCGAGCGCCGCCGCGCCGTTGGCGCTGAGCGCGGCCCCCGCGTGGTAGGCCGGGCCGTGGATCGCGGCGAGCACCGGCCGCGCGCCGACGGAACGGGCGATCGCCTTCGCGCGCTTCACCGCGGGCGCGTCCCCCGCGATCACGAACGAGGTCCCCTCGAGCGAGGGTGGGCGGGCCGGATCGGCGAACGACGCGAGGGGGTGCATCACGCCGCGCGCCGCGCCCGGGAGCACGTCGGGCCCGAGGCTCCCCGATAGGTGCAAGACGACTTGCGACTCGCGGAGCGCGAGCCCCGCGGCGACGGAGGCGATCGCGGGGTCGGGCACCGCGATGAGGATGGTCTTCTCGGGGATCGCCCCGACGGTGCGGCCGGGGAGGAGGTGCACCGCGTGGCGCGCGCGGACGAGCGCGCGGGTGAGCCCCTGCCCCGCGCGCCCCCGGCCGAGGACCGCGATCTTCATGGTGCGTAGAGCCCGTGCGTCGCTGCGTACGCGAGCACCGCGCGGGGGACGAGCGCGTCGGCGGCGCGTCCCTCGCGCAGGCGCTCGCGGACCTCGGTCGAGCTCACCGCGGGCATGAGCAGGTCGTCCACCCCGCGATCGTAGCCGCCGCGGCCGACGATCAGGAGATCGCACAGCTCGGGGATGCGCTGGCCCTCGTGCCAGCGCGGGATCTGATCGACGAGATCGGTCCCGACGAGGAGCCGCAGGCGCACGTCGGGGCGCTCGGCGTGCAGGTGCTCGAGGGTGCGCACCGTGTAGCTCTCGCCGCCGAGCCGCGCCTCGAGGTCGCTCACCCGCGCGGCGCGGAGCGGCGCGAACGCGAGCTCGGCCATGCGCAGCCGGTGCGGGAACGGCGTGAGCGCCTTGTCGAACGCGTGATCGAACGCGGGGATCACGACGAGCTCGTCGAGCGTGGCCGTACAGAGCGCCCACGTCGCGGCGAGCACGTGGCCGAGGTGGGGAGGATCGAAGCTCCCGCCGAACACCGCGACCTCCCTCATCGGGTCACGCTGACCTTCCCGCTCTTGCGCGCGAGCGTCTGGCGCCACACCGGGACCCCGGTCGTCTCGAAGAGCGCGGCGACCACGTCGCCCGGACCCTCGGTCTCGAGCACCGCGACGCGGCCCCCGGCGAGCGGGCCGGGCGTGAGGAAGTAGCGCGTCCCGAAGCGGCGCAGCTCCGCCTCGCCGGCGCGGCCGTAGACGATGAGCTGCGCGTTCGCGATGTCCTCCTCGTCGAGGATCGACTTGTCGTGGACCGCGATGAGGATGCGGTCGCCGATCATCTCGATCGCTCGCGCGGGCGGGGCCGGCAGGGTACGGATGCGGCCGAGCTTGCGGACGAACGCGTCGCGGGTGAGGAGCGCCTCGATCGCCCGGGCGTCGCCTCCCTCGGCGACCTCGACCGCGCGGCGCAGGAACGCGGCCTCGTCCCACGCCTCGCCGAACGCCTCGTCGGCCCAGCGCTCGACCAGCGCGTCGAGCTCCTCGCGGTCGTCGCCGAGGTAGATGGCCTGATCGACCTCGGCGTCGCCGAGGAGGAACTCGATGGCCTCGCGGGCCGCCTCCGCGTCGCCGCGCGCCGGGCC
>JAYRVK010001092.1:0-2335 GCA_041918555.1 Sandaracinaceae bacterium | reverse complement strand
GCGCCTCTCGGGCCGGCTCGGCGTCGGCTGGTCGTTCCTGTCGCCGCGCCCGCTCCCGTTCGGCGGCTTCGCGGATCCCGTGAGCCTCTTCGACGCGAGCGCGGGGCTCGCGTGGGGCCCCGTCGATCTCGGCGTCGCCTTCTACAACCTCTTCGACACGCGCTGGGCCGCCTCCGAGTACCTCTACGCGTCGAGCTGGGACCCCGACGCGATCCCCACGCGCGTGCCCGCGCGGCACGTCGCGGCCGGCGCGCCGTTCACGTTCCTCGTCACGCTGGGGGTCTCGCCGTGAGGCGCTTCGTCCTCGCCGCGCTCGTCCTCACCGGGTGCCTCGACACCTCGATCCAGGCGACCACCGTCGAGCTATCCGTCGCGGGCACCGACGCGCGCGCGCCCTTCGAGGGGCGCGACGGGGCGACGATCGCGCTCGATCGGGCGGACGTGGCGTTCGGGCCGCTCTACCTCTGCGCGGGCTTCACCGCCGGCGAGCTCTGCGACGAGGCGCTCGCCGAGTGGCGTGATGCAAGAGTCGTTGACACGCTCGATCCTGCGCCGGCCGCCGCGGGCTCCATGCCCGCGATCACGGGGACCGCGCGCTCGTACATGTACGACCTCGGGATCGTCTCGCTCCTCGGCCGCGACGCGCCGCTCGTCACGCCGGCCGCCGAGTCGCTCGGGCCGGCGTCCGCGGTGGTCGAGGGCCGCGCCGAGGTGGGCGGACAGACGATCCCGTTCGCCGTCGCCGTGCGCGTGGAGCAGAGCGGCGACGTCTCGCAGGGCGTCTCCGTCGTGCGGAGCGGCGAGTCCGACGCGATCTCGGACGCGATCCTCCCGGACGGACGCACGCGCGTGCTCGTGCGCTTCGATCCGCGCCCCTGGCTCGCGGCGGCGAGCTTCGCGGCGCTCGTCGAGGACGCGGCGTGCGGCCCCGGGGTCGAGCTCGCGTGCGCGGGGCCGATCGAGCAGCGCTGCGACGCCGCGGGCGGGCTCGTCGAGACGCGCGACTGCGCGGCGCTCGGCCAGCCGTGCCTCGCCGGCGTGGGCTGCGCCGAGCGGGCGGTGCTCGACGCGGACCACCAGATCGGGCGCGCGCTGCGCACCGGCCTCGAGGCCGGGGCGCGCCCGGCGTTCGAGATCACTCAGCGGTAATCGCTCCGCGTTCGCATCGGCGATGTTCTCGCAAGCGAGTTGCAGCTGGGTCCTCGCCGTGCTCGACTGTCCGGCATGACCGACCGGGCGGCGTGGTGTGTCATGGGTCTGGCGCTCGTGAGCGCGTGCGACGGCGGCGGCGTAGGGGACGGAGGCGTGGCGCTGGCCGACGGCGGGGGCGGTGGCGGAGCGCTGACCGTGATCGTCGAGGCCGAGGACACCATCACCGGGGGCCTCGAGCCGGGGATGACCGGCGAGGCGATCCAGGACGGCTGGGCCGTCGCGTTCGACGACTACGTCGTGGTGCTCGGCGACGTCGGCGTCCACCTCGCGACCGACGAGGCCGTCGAGGCGGGTGCCCCCGAGCTCTTCGCGGTCGATCTCGTCGACGTGCCGGAGGTCGGGCTGCCGCTCTGGGAGCTCACGGGCCTCGCGACCGGGCGCTGGGAGATCGGCTGGGCGGTCGCGGGGGCCGCCGACGGCGCGAGCGCCCACGCGAGCGTGCCCGCGGACCAGTTCACCGAGATGACCGCGGGCGACTGGAGCTACCTCGTCGCCGGCGCGATGACGCGCGCCGACGGCCAGTCGTGCCCGCCCGCCGCGCTCGCGACCCCGGGGAGCGCGGCCCCGAACGGCAACACGAATTCCGCGGGAGATCCCTGCTACGACGCGCCCTCGATCGCGTTCCGCTTCGGCGCGCGGGCGGAGGCCGCCTACGGCCCCTGCCAGGTCGACGACGTCCCCGGCCTCGCGATCACCGACGGCGCCACGACGACGGTGGCGCTCACGATCCACGGCGACCACCTCTTCTTCAACGGCTTCCCCGAGGGCGACGAGGGCGGGATCGCGCGCCTCGCGCAGTGGCTCGCCGACTGCGACCTCGACCTCGACGGCACCGTCGCGCGCGAGGAGCTCGAGCGGATCGCGCCGGCGGACCTCGCGGAGCTCGACGCGCGCTTCCAGCTCGGCGGCTCCCCGATCACCCCGCTCACGACGATGTGGGACTACGTCACGGCGCAGCTGAAGACGCAGGGCCACTTCCAGGGCGAGGGCGAGTGCGCCCTCGACGGAACGGCCCACATGCACTGAAGAGGGTCGAGGAATCGATCGCGGCCCGACCGGCGCGCAGCCCCCTCGAAGACTCGAGTCGAAGCTCGGTCGAGGCCAGGCCGGCGCGTAGCGCCGG
>JAYRVK010001091.1:0-3975 GCA_041918555.1 Sandaracinaceae bacterium | reverse complement strand
TGGTGCCGCGCGCTCGCGGAGGAGGTCGGCGGGCTCGTGGTCGTCGCCGACGACGAGGGCTGGCCGCGCCTCACCGGCATCGCCGCGGGCGTGCCGGTCGAGATCGACGCGAACAACGCGATCGGCGCGCTGCGCGAGGCGTTCCTCGGCCTGCGCTGCCACCTCCCGTCGGCCTCGGACGCGCCGAACGCGGCGGTGTGGGTCGGCCAGGTCCCCGCGCTCCACACCGAGTTCGGGCGCCCGCGCCCGCTCGGCGACCCCGACGGGCTCTTCGAGGTGCACACCCGCGCCGAGCCCTCCGGCTCGGACTGGTGGGCGGAGCCCGGACTGCAAGAAGCCTTGCTGTCTCTACCAGGCGCCGGCGTGCTGCTCGTCGACGGCCACCTCACGGTGGTCTTCGCGGAGCTCGACGCGCACTCGGTCCGCGTGGCGCTCTCGATCCCCGAGATGATCCAGCGCGGCGTCAGCCGAGTGACCTTGCACTGATCGCATGCAGAGCGGAGGGAGCCGGACCGCCCGGATGGTCGCCGTGTGGCGCGCGCGCGCTGGCCTCGATCCGTGGGCCGCCGCGCTCGCGGGCGCCGAGGGGCACGCGGACGCGCAGATCTACGAGGAGGCGCACCCACACATCGAGGTCTACCTCGCGACCCGCACGCGGTTCTTCGACGACGCGGTGCGCGACGCGCTGGCCGACGGGATCGATCAGGCGGTGATCCTCGGCGCGGGCTACGACACTCGCGCGATGCGCCTGCGCGCGCCGGGCGTGACCTTCTACGAGGTCGATCACCCGGCGACGGGCGCCGCGAAGCGCGCCGAGGTCGAGGCGCTCGCGGGCTACGCGAAGGACGCGGCGGTGTACGTCGGCTGCGACTTCGAGCGGCAAGACTTCGTGGAGGAGCTCGCGCGCGCGGGCTTCGATCGCGCGCGGCCCGCGGTGATCGTGTGGGAGGGGGTGACCTACTACCTGACGGAGGGCGCGGTGCGCGCGACGCTCGCGCGCGTCGCGACCCTGCACCCGGCGACGCGGCTCTTCTTCGACATCGTCTCCAAGCGCTTCGTCGCGGGAGCGGGCCGCGACCCGAAGGACCTCGAGGCGCGCGACCGCGTCGCAGAGATGGGCGAGCCGCTCCGCTTCGGGGTGAACGACGTGCTGCCCCTCCTCTACGAGGAGGGCTTCCGCCACGTGCGGACCGTGTCGTGCGACGAGGCGTGCCTCACGTACACGGGGACCTACGCGCGCGAGCGCAAGCTCCGCTTCCAGACGCTGGTCGAGGCGCGCGTCGGCCGCTTTCTTCACGTGCGCGAGGGCGGCGCGTAGCATTCGAAGCATGTTCGAGGTCGTACGTCCGCACCGGCGCCGGGGGGCTCGGCGCGTGTTCCGCACCCGCTGCCAGGCCGTCCGCATGGACGATCTCACCCTCGTCGGAGACAAGGTCCTCGACCTCTCGGAGCGCGGCGCGATGATCGCGTGCGACGAGGAGATGGCGGTGGGGCAAGAGGTCTTGATGAGCTTCCGCGCGCCGTGGCTCGGCCCGCACGTCGTGATGCTCGGCGAGGTGCGCCGCGTGATCGAGGGCTGGCGCGACACCGACCCCGGCTACGCGGTCGGCGTGAGGTTCCTCGACCTCGAGGACGACGTCCGCCGCGAGCTCGCCGAGCGCCTCGCGCCGTTCCCGGTGATCCCGCGCGCGCGCGCGCACGCGCCGGACTACGCCGAGACGGTGCGCCGGATCCACCTCGGGTTCTGACGCGACGGCCGGCCGTCTCGACGCCGTGCACTACGCCGTAGACGAGTGCTATACGAGTAAGCGAGTGCTTCGACCAGCCTCGTATCGTCTGCCCGAGGAGCTGCTCGCCCGCCTCGACGAGGAAGCGGCGGAGCGGCAGGTCTCCGTCACGTCGCTGGTGACCGCGCTCCTGGACGAGGGCCTCAAGACGCGGCGCTTCCCCGGCGTGATCTACCGGGACGGCCCGGCGGGTCGTCGTGCGGCGTTGATCAACGGCCCGGACGTATGGGAGGTCATCGCGTCGCTGCGGTCCACTCCCGGCAAGGGGGAGCGCCGGCTCCGACGCCTCGCCGACGAGCTGGGTCAGCCGATCGCGCGCCTCCGGACGGCGATCGAGTTCTACGCCGCCTTCGCCGAGGAGATCGACGAGCGGATCGAGGCCAACGAGCGCGCCGCGAAGCGCGTGCGGGCCGAGGTCCGGCGGCGCGACGAGCTCCTGGCGGGATGAGGTTCCTGCTCGACGAGATGCTCCCGCCCGCCGCATCCGGCCCCCTCCGCGCGCTCGGGCACGACGCGGTATCGGTCCGCGAGCTCGGGCTCGAGGGCGCCCCGGACGAGGCAGTCTACGAGCGCGCCGTCGAGGAGCGCCGCGTCCTCGTCACGGAGAACTTCACGGACTTCTCGCTCTTGGTGGAGCGCCGGCTCGGTGCCGACGAGCCCGCGACGCCCGTGCTCTTCCTCCGCAAGGGCTCGTTCCCGCGACGCGGAGGGCTCGCCGACCAGATCGCTCGGGCCCTCGACGCGTGGGCCCGGAGCCATCCGGATCCCTACACGGGCGCGCACTGGCTCTGACATCTACGAGTACGCGAAGCTCATCGCGGACAGCGCGGTAGGAGGTCGCGATGGGCCTTCACGCTGGGGAGATCTCTAGGACTGCGTCTCGCCCAGCTCGTGCTGGTCTTCTCGCGCTATCAGGGTGAGGACGAGCAAGGCAACCCGACCCGGTGACGACAACGTAACGTGCTCGGCGCGGAGCCGAGGCGGGCGCTTGGTCGGTCGCTCGCCACAGGCGATCCGGTGGTCCAGCGAGGGCTAACTAGAAGTCGCGATAGCGCGCCGCGACGGTCGAGCCGCCGACCATCGCGAGCAGGTTCGTGAGCCCCAGGATGAGGTTCTGCGAGTCGCTCATCGGCGCGTAGGTCGAGGAGTGGAAGAGGCCGCGGAGCTTGCCGTCGCCGAGGATCCCCGCGAGGCGCTCGCGGACCGGTGCCGGGGTGGACCGGTTCGGGAGCGCCTCGATCAGCTCGCTCACCGCGACGTTCAGCTGGTGGAGCGCGGATCCCCCGGGGGCGGCGTTGTACGCCGCCAGCGCCGTCAGGAAATGCTGAAAGCTCTGGCGAGCGGCCACCGGCACCACCCCGACTCTCGAAGCCCACCACGCGGTCCCGGTCCCCGGCTGATCCGCATCCCACCTGCTCATGTCCATCGGTCTACCCTCTCCCCTCGTCGCGGCCGCACCCGACCGCGGCATCCGCGAGGTCGGACCGTAGCATCGATGCGTGGCACTCCGTAACGCAACGTTAGCTTGTTGCGAACGAGGTCGCGCGAGCGGGTCGGCCAGCGGTCGGTGGGGCGTGACCGGGCGATGGGCTGCCAAAGGCTCGCGGGGCCGCTCGTAGGGCGGATCCTCGCGCGCCAGGGAGCCCTGCTACGCTCTCGGCCGATGGCGGAGATCGACGCGCTCGCCCGATTGCTCCGGCCCGCGGGCGGCGGGATCCACACCGTCACGACGGGGGCCGAGGCGCAAGCTCGCTTGCAGTGCTCGATCTACGGCGTCGATCGCCACGACCACGTCGGCGAGGCGTGGCGCGCGGCGCTCGAGGCGCTGCCCTCCGCGAGGGTCGTGTTCCTCGGCGTCCCGAGCGACGTCGGCGCGGGCTTCGCGCGCGGGGCCGCGTTCGGGCCGCAGGCGCTGCGCGCGGTGATGCTGGAGGACGCCACGAGCGGCTACGCGCAGGGCGACGTGGTCGACGCGGGCGACGTGTGGGTGTGCCCGCAGCTCCTCGACGACGCGATGCTCTCGGAGGCCCAGCTCGCCGCGTCGCGGCGCGACATGTGGGGCGATCCGGCGGACCCGCGGCCGGTCTCGCCGCTGACGATCGCGCGGCTCGCCCTCGATCGGATCCGCGCGCTCGCGCCCGACGCGTGTCCGATCGTGCTCGGCGGCGATCACTCGGTGGCGTGGCCC
>JAYRVK010001090.1:0-4768 GCA_041918555.1 Sandaracinaceae bacterium | reverse complement strand
GTCGCCGCGCGCCGGGCCGAGCAGACCGATGCGCACGGTCAGGCCCCGGGGCCGCCCCGGATGCGCTGTCGCGCATCGAAGTGGGCGTCCGAGATGGCGAAGCGCAGGAGCTGCGCGGCCTCGGCGAACCGCTGCACCATCGCGACGCGCGTGGCCGGATCGGCCGGCAGATCGCGCTCCCCGCTGAGCTTCGCGAGCGCGCTCACCGCGGCCGGCGCGGAGCCGGTCGCGAGGAGCGCGACGCGGTTGCCCCACTGCGACGCGGCCATCGCGAGCTGGGCCGGGTCGAAGCCGGGGCGCCCCGCCATCTCGAACACCAGCGGGCCGAGCTCGTCGCTCGCACGCCTCTGGAGGTTGCGGGTCACGCGCCGCGCCGCCTCCTCCACGTGCGCGGGATCGACGCCGGGGGGCATGTGGTGCGGGTCGTAGCTGTGCACGAGCCCGCCGACGAGGGTGACCACCTCGCTCGGCTGCGCGCGCACCACGATGGAGAGCTGCGCCTTCGCGATCTTCAGGGCGCGCGCGACCACGAAGAGCTTCTCGCGGTCGTCGGTCATCGAGAGGAGCTCGGCGCCGAAGAGGATCGTGCAGGGGTTGCTGTAGACGGGGACGCAGACGCGCGGCGCCGCGCTCGTCACGTAGAGCTCCACGTCGCCGATCCCGAACCAGCGCGCGACCTCCGCGGCGAGGGGGCGAATCGTGGTGTCGCGGCGGTCGATCTTCTGCGCGCGGTACGCGTTGAGATCGAGCGGCAGCGACTTCTCGAGCGCCTCCCCCGCGCGCGCGAACACCGCGCGGGTCGGCGCGTTGAGCTGCGGCGGCGCGAGGAGCTCGTCGAGCGCCTCGGTCGCGGCGCGCTGGCCGGCCCCGGGGGCGCCGCCGCGCGCGTCGACGAGCTTCGACATCTCCACGTCGGAGAGGCCGAGGGTCGTCGCGGCCGACGCCGCGCACGCGGCAGAGTCGAGCTGGTTGCCCCAGCGCATGACCTCGACGAGGCCCGGCCACGCCGCCGCGTCGCCCAGGTCCGACTCGAGCGCGTGGCGGAAGTCGTTCACCGCGCGGCGCAGGTGCATCGCGAGCGCGTTGCCCGCGTTCTGGCGCTGGTAGAAGTCGGCGAGCTCGCGCACGACGACGAGATCCGTGGCCGCGTGCCGGCGCGCTTCCTCGAGCGTCGCCTCGGTCTTGCGGGCGTCGCCCGCGGCTTCGTAGATCGAGGCGAGCTTGAGGCGGTGCGCGCGGTTGCGCTCGGGATCGACCTCGGTCTTGGCGAGCTCCTCGAGCACCTCCGCGGCCTGCTCGACCATCTTCAGGCGCTCGTAGATCTCGGCGAGCCGCTCCATCGCGGGGAGATCGCGCGGGAACAACTTGAGGACGCGGCGATAGGCGGCCTCCGCGCGCCGCGGGTCGGGCATGTGCCGGTCGTAGATGTCGCCGAGCGTGAAGAACACCCAGCGCAGCTCCTCGCGCTCCTTGCGGATCCGCGCGATGCGGATGAGCACCTCCGCGGCGCCGCGCCAGTCCTCGTCGGCGAGGCTCACGTCGGCGAGCTTCTTGAGCGCCGTCACGTCCTCGGTCCGCAGAACGAGCGCGGAGCGGAGCGCGGCCTTGGCGCCCGCGAGGTCTTGGATCTGCTCCCGCAAGTCCGCTTGCTTCATGTAGAGGTCGAAGACGGAGTCGTCGTCGCCCCCCACGGCGAGGCGCGCCGCGTAGAGGTCGGCCATCCCGGCCTTGTCGTCCGCCTCGGTGAGGAGGGCGTGCAGGCGATCGAAGACGTCCGCGTACGTGACGTCGCGCTCGCTCGCGCGCGCCAGGGCGGCGCGGGCCCGGGCCGACTCGCCGAGCGCCTGCCAGTGGACGCCGGCCGCGTGGAACGCGCGCGCCGCGTGGAGCGCCACCGACGACGCGTCGCCGGCGAGCTCCCACGCCTCGGCCGCGCCCGCGCGATCGCCGATCTCCTCGCACGCGCCCGCGAGGAGCTCCCCGGCGGTCGGGTGGGTCGGCGACGAGTGGACCGCGTCGCGGAGCAGCGCGAGGCGCTCCTCCCCGGTCTCGAGCGCGGCGGCCCGCAGCCGCGCCGCGGCCCGCTCGTCGGCCGCGCCCAGCAGGCCCGACAGCGCGGCGAGCGCGCGTCGCTGGCGCTCGACGTCGCCCTTGACCCGCGCGACCTCGAGCATGCGCGGCGCGAGCCAGAGGTCCAGATCGCCGCGATCGCCCGCCTCGATCAGCAGGGCATCGGCGGCCTCCCCGGGCGCCTCGGGCGGCGCGAGGAGGAGTCGGTGCGCGAGCCGCAGGTGCGCGGTCACGTCCGCGCCCTCCTGCACGTGGCGCGCGAGCGCCGAGACCACCCGAGCCCCTTCCTCGGCCCGCTTCTGCTGCGCGAAGTAGCGCGACAGCGTGCGCAGGCTCGGCAGGTGGCCGGGCTCGAGCTCGAGGAGCGCCTGCAGAGAGAGCACCGCGCTCGCGGGATCGCCGCGGTGATCGAGATCGAGCGTGGCGAGCGCCTCGAGCGCGGCCGCCTTCTGGGCGTCGGACGCCGCCGCCTTGACCTCGTCGAACCGGCGGCTCGCGACCCGCGCCATCTCACCCGCGGCGATCTCGACGCGATCGAGCGAGGTCAGCACGTAGGGATCGCCCGGGTGCGACTCGGCGACGAGCCGGTACTGCGCCGCCGCCGCCGCCGCGTCGCCGCCGTCCTCGAGGGCGGAGGCGGCCTGGAGGCGGAAGACGCGCGCGAGCTCGCGCGGCGCGTGCTCGGCGGCCGACACGAGCATCTTGGCGCGATCCGTCGGGGAGGTGGTCCCGGCCAGACGGAGCAAGAGGCTTTGCAGGACGGGATCCTCGGGGACCTTGGTGCGCGCGCGCTCGAGGAGGGCGCCGGCGCCGGCCGGATCCGCGTCCGCGCGAAGCAGCGCTCCGCGCACGAGGGCGGCCGCCTCCTCGCTCGGGCTGGCCGCGGTGTCGGCGATCTGCTCGTAGAGCTCGCCGAGGGTGAGCGAGTCGCCGGCCTCCATGGCGACGGGCCGCAGCGCCCATGCCGCGGGGCGATAGCCGGTCACCGCCTCGAGCGCGCGCCGGTACGCGCCGATCGCGTCGCTGCCCACCGCGCCCAGGATGCGCCCCGCCTGGGTCGCCGTCTGCGCGGCGCGCGGGCCCGCGCTCACGCTCGCCTCCTCGAGCCAGAGCGCGGCCGCCTCGCGCGCGTCGCGGCGCAGCGCGAGCCGGCCCAGCGGGCGCAGCACGAGCGGATCGCCGGGCAGGATCTGGCGCGCCTCGGACAGGATCGTCTCGGCGGCGTCGAGGCGATCGCGATCGATCGCCCGCTCGGCCATCACGAGCAGCGAGCCGATGCGCTGCTCGGGCGGGACGCGGTCGGCCTGACGGCGGAGCGCGACGTCCACGCCCTCGTCGTCGCCCTGGGCGGCGGCGACGTCGAGATCGAGCACGTCCGCGGCGACGAGCGCTTTGCCCTCGGCGACGGCCTGATCGAGGAGCTCGCGCTCGAGGTCGAGCGCCTCCGGATCGCGCGCGATCCGCCCCGCGCGCGCGAGGGCGCCGCCCCCCTCCGCGGCCTCGACGAGGCGCTCCACGTCGCCGCTCCGGCGCGCGATGACCTCGCGCACGACGGGGATCGTCCCGAGGCTGCCGTCGGCGAGCGCGGCGTCGCGCAGGGCCGCCTCCGCGCCGTCGAGATCGCCCTGCGAGGCGCGGATCTCCGCGAGGCGCACGAGCGCGAGCGCGCGATCGGTGCCGCCCGCGGCGCTCGCCCACGCCTCCACCGTCTGGATCCAGAGCGCGCGGCTGTCGGTCTGGAGCGCGGCCTCTGCGCGCGCTTGCAGGCCCGCCACGCCGACCGCCTGGTCGAGCAGGCGCACGCCGAGCATCGGATCGCCGAGGAGCTTCGTCGCCACGCGGCTCGCGCGCGTCAAGATGGCTTCCGCGAGCGGAGTGCCCTCGCAGTAGGCGGCGATCGTCTCGAGCGCCTCGGCGGCGCCCTTCGGATCGGCGTCCTTGTGGCTCGACGTGCGCGCGCGGCCGAACCATGCGTCGAGGGCCTCGGGGTCGACCTCGCTCGCCCACGCGAAGAGATCGCGCGCGCCCTCGCGGTCGCCCGCGGACTCCTTGGTCCGCGCCTCCTCGACGGCGAGCGCCGCGCGTGCGTCGGGATCGGTCCACACGTCGCGCAGGGCCGCGAGAGGCTGGAGCGCGAGGCCGGCCTTGCCCTGCCGCCACCGCGCCTCGGCGACGAGGAGCGCGGCCACGATCGAGCCAGGCTCGAGCGCGAGCGCGGCCATGGCCGCCTGCTCGGCCGCGACCGGGTCGTCGCCGCGCGAGAGCTTCAGCTCGGCGAGCCCGGTGAGCGCGGTCGCGCGCTCCCACGCGGTGAGCGGGAGCTTCGACTCCGCCTCGAACAGCGTCGCGAGCCGATCCCAGTCCGCGCGCTGGATCGCGGCCCGGCGCAGCGCGCGGAGCGCGACGACGTCGTCGGGCGCGGAGGTGAGCGCCCTCTCGTAGAGGGCGCGCGCGTCGTCGACCTCGCCGAGCTGCTCCGCGAGCTCCGCGGCGGCGACGTGCAGCCGCGCGGCGAGCCCGCCCTCGCGCGCGTCCGCCATCTTCTCGAGGAGCCGGCGCCGCAGGCGCAGCGCGTCGGTTCCGTCCCCGACCATCGGGAAGTGCTCGTCGCGGGGCTTGCGGCTGCGCACCGATCGACGCGCGGCCTCGGCCCCGCGGTCGGCCTCGGCCGCGGCCTCTTGCGCGGCGAGCTCGGCCT
>JAYRVK010001089.1:0-2691 GCA_041918555.1 Sandaracinaceae bacterium | reverse complement strand
TCGCCGCGGGCTCGGCGTCCCAGCCGAGGCCCGCGGGCAGGTGCGTGAGTCGTCGCGGCGCCGGCATGTCAATTCGTCTTGAGGACGAGATCGATGGCGAAGCGGCCGTTCAGCGAGCCGGTGGTCGCGGCCGGAGTGCCCTTGATCTGCACGGCGAGCATGCCGCCGAGGTCGGTGGCCGACCCGATCTTCAGCGTGCCGACGGCGTAGCCGTTGGCGTTGTACGTGAAGGCGACCGTGGCGAGCGCGTCACCGAAGAAGTCACGGCTCGGGTCGTCCGGCGTGTAGCCGTCGGACACGAGCAGGACCTCGATCTTCGCGGGGCTCACCCCGGTCGTGACGGCGCCGACGACGCGTACGACGAGCTCGGCGAGCTCGAACTGCGAGGCGTCGATGCGCTCGGCGATCGTGATCGTCTGCCCGGAGGTACCTCCGTCCAGCGTGTCGAAGGTGAAGGTCCTCGGGGGGCAAATGCGAATCGTGCGTCCAGCCATGTCTCGTTCTCCTCGATTGTGGTTCGTTTCGGTCCGTGAGTCACCGCCGCGAGCGGCGGCCTCGGTTCAGCGTCCTTCGGCGTCGCGCCACGCGGCGCGCCTGGTCTCGGTCTCCTCGCGCGTCGGGCGCGCGGCGCGTCTGCCTCGCGGCTCGGGGCGCGGCGCGGTGGGGCCCTGCGTCGGCGCGCTCGCTCGCCGCGAGCCCGGCGGGCGGCCGATGCGAGTCACTCGTCGTCTCCGGCGTGTCGAGATCGAGGCCGCGGATCGTGCGGATGGTCGTGCGCCCGCGGCGGTCGTGGCGGCGCACGTGGAGCTCGACGCTCGCGACGTCCGCCGCGTCGATCCGGGCGAGCAAGGGGACGATCGGCGGGCGGTCGGCGTCGGCGGTGAACGAGAACGGTCCGGTGGTCATGGGGCTCCTCGGGCTACGGGGGCTCTTCGGCGTCGCGCCGCTCGGCGCAGAGGGTCCAGATCTCTTCGCTCGCGTCGCGCGCGGCCTCGTCGAGGACGCGGCGCGGCTCGGGGCGGCCCGCGATGGCGGCCTCCTCGGCCTGCACGAGCACGGTGCCGTCGGGCAGCGCGAGCACGGAGGCGGCCTGCCACGCGACGTGCGGACAACGCGGCGAGGGGCGGTCGGCGGCGGCGCACGGGCAGGGCGCGACGACGCCGCGGCGCGCGTGGCGCAAGCGCGCGAGCGCGCCGCCGCGGAGCCAGAAGCGGGCGTGCTCGCAGCGCGGGAGCGCGACGCCCTCGCGCGCGTAGCGGGGCTGCGCGGAGATCGCCTTGACCATCGCGATCGCCTCGTCGCGGCCCGCGACCTCGATCATCGCAAGGGTCATTGCGTCACCCCCGAGAGCGACAGGCCGTAGCGGGCGTTGAGGTAGCGCGTGAGCTCCGCGTCCTCCGAGGCGGAGATGCCGCGCTTCAGGAAGAGGAGCTCGGCGATCTGGCCCGTGAAGTTGCCGACCGTGGCGCTCGCGCCGCCGATGCACCACTCGCGCGCGCTCGAGGCGGCGATCACGCCGAGGTCCGCGGTCCGCTCGTCGCCGAGCGCGCCGTCGATCCAGCCGCTCGCCGTGTCGGCCGCAGGGCTCACGGCGCCCTCGAGGACGCCCGCCATCACGTGCAGCGCGTTCTGCGTCGCGCCCGCCGAGAGGCAGTTGATGCGCTCCACGGCGCCCGTGTCGTAGAGGTACCAGCGGCTGCTGCCGGCGGTGTTGAGCTGGAACTGCAGCCCGCCCACGGTGGCGTACGCGCGCGTCTGCGCGAGCGTGCCGTTGTCGGCGACCGTGGCGCGGGCCACGGCCACGACCGTCATCGACTCGCCGTCCGCGGTCTGCTCCCACCACGTGCCCGCGGTCGCGTAGAGCACGTCGCCGCCGTCGAAGTCGAGGACGGCCTGGCCGTTGAACGACGCGTGGCTCGCGACGAACACCGGCCGCAGCGTCGAGGTGCCCTGGCCGACGTCGCCCGCGCTGCCGGCGGTGCCCTGGTTGGCCCACGCGCTCACGGGGTCCTGGTCGACGAGCGCGTGGCCCAGGTCCGCGCGCCACCACGCGTCGGGCTCGAGCGCGGCGGGCGTCCACTCGAGCGGGCCGTCGTCGAGGAGCAGCTCGACGCTGATCTTCACCGAGAGGCTCGTCGGCACGGTGAAGTCCTGCTGCGCCTCGAGCTGGACCATCAGGTGGTCGCCCTTGGCCGCGAAGGTCTCGGTGAGGTAGCGGGGCGCGGCGTCGCCGTCGGCGACCGCGAGGACCGTCGCGAGCGCGTCGCCGAAGAAGAGCGTCGAGGGGTCGTCGCGGGTCGGCGCGTCGGCGCGCACGGTGACCGCGATGGAGCCCTCCGAGCCGGCGCCGATCGCGAGCTCGTGGACCCGGACCGCCAGCGTGCCGCGCGCGAAGGGAGCCGGGATCGCGCGACGCAAGACGACTTGCGTCCTTCCCTCCGGGCCGAGGTCGCCGAAGTCGTAGACGTCGAGCGGGATCGAGTAGCGCGGCATGACGGTCCGGCGACCGTGGCCGAGGGCGGCGAGGCGGGCGATACGGAACATTCGAGCGGCCACGCGCGCTTGGCCTCCCTCCCCAGGGACGCGCGCCGGCCCGCGCGCGCGCTCGAGCCCGCGACCGCGGCGCGGCCCGCGCGTTGCTGTCGTCCGCCGCCGGGGACGGTTCCGTGGGGTTTTCGCGACCATTTCTGC
>JAYRVK010001088.1:0-1654 GCA_041918555.1 Sandaracinaceae bacterium | reverse complement strand
TGCGACGGCATGATCGACTGCCTCGACCCGGACTGCGCGATGGCGCGGTGCAGCGACGCGAGCGAGATCTGCATCGACGGGTCGTGCACGTGCCCGGCGGGCGCAGAGCTCTGCCAGGGCGCCGACGACGACTGCGACACGGTCATCGACGACGGCTGCCCGGAGTCGATCGACCAGGGCGCGCCGGCGACCACCGCGCCGGTCGGCGCGGGCGCCGATCCCGCCAGGGTCGAAGCGTGCCCGATGGGCATGGCGCTGATCGGCCTCGCGGGGCGGGCCTCGACGCGGGTCGAGCGCGTGCAGCCGATCTGCGCGGTGGTGCGCTTCGTCGTCGACACGCGGATGACGCAGGAGCACCCGGAGCACACCTTCACCGTGGAGACCGGCGCGCCGATCATCGGCGCTCCCCACGGCGGCGAGGGCGGGACCGCGTTCGACGACCGCTGCCCGCCGAACGAGCTCGTGGTCGCGATCGAGGGCCACGCGGAGCTCGGCGTCGATCGCGTCGCGCTCCGCTGCGGCGGCTTCCGGATCGCGCGCGACGCCGGCTTCGCGTGGCGCCTCTACGCGCTCCCCGGCGCGACGCTGCCGAGCCGCGGCGGCGCAGGGAGCGGGGAGATGCCCTTCGATCACACGTGCGGCGGCAACGGCGTGGTCACCGGCCTCGAGGGGCGCGCCGCGACGAGCCTCACGAGCCTCGCCACGACGTGCCGCGAGCTCGCGCTCGACCTGCGGTGAAGGCTACCTATTCACCGCAAGAGAAGTAGACGCTGTCGTAGGTCCCGCGGAAGAACGCGAGCGCGTAGTCCCGCGGCGCGACGCCGACCATGCACCCCCGCAGCGACGCGGTGACCGCCAGCGACCACGGCGCGCTCCACGCCATCGCGGCCGCCCCCGGCGCGTGCGTGTCCGCGCCGCGCGGCGCGCCCGACGTGTCGTAGGTGCCGAGCACGATCGAGGAGTCGTTGGCCGGATCCCCGACCGCGATGCCCGCGTACTCGAAGGGCGCGCTCGTCGTCGCGACCCAGGTCAGCGCGTCGCTCGCCGTGGAGAAGGTGATCCGCGCCCCGTGATCCTCGCCGTCCCCGCCCGCGAGCTCGGCGTAGAGGGGCTCGCCCGTCGCGTCGAGGCCCAGGAGCAGCACGTCGGTGCCGCGCGGCGCGCGCTCGAAGGACCCGAAGGTCGCGCGCTCCCCGCTCACCGAGCCGATCACGTGCGCCCGCCCGCTCGCGTCGATCGCGAGGTCGCTCGCGCGCGCGAGCGCCCCCGCGCCGCCGTACGCGCGCAGCCACACCGCGGTGCCCGTCGCGGGATCGATCAACGCGGCGAAGGCGTCCTCGTCCCCCGCGCCGATCGAGAGCGCGCCGACCGCGATCATCCCCGCCGCGCCGCCGACGACCCACGCCCCCGCGTCGGACGCGCCGAGCTGCTCGGGGACGCCGCCGACGGGGACGGCCCACGCGGGCGCCCAGTCGGTGTCGCCCCCCGGCACGGGCTCGAACCCGATCACCGCGTGCCCACCGTCCACGCCGGGCGCGGGCACGACGAGCGTGCCGACCGTCAGCGGCGCGGCGAAGCGGACGAGCGCGAAGATCCATCCGTCGGCGCGCGCGGCCACCGAGAGCACGTCCGCGTCGCCCTCCTCGACGGACGC
>JAYRVK010001087.1:0-4275 GCA_041918555.1 Sandaracinaceae bacterium | reverse complement strand
GCGTCGCGCGCGGGCCCGCGGACTCGCGCACCGTGATGGAGTGCTCCATGGCCCACCAGCGCTGCGCGGAGTCCTGTCCGCGCTGAGTCGGGGGATCGAGTACGCTGCCGCCCGCACAGGAGGCGTCATGGACTTCCGGTTCACCGAAGACGAAGAGATGGTCAAGGACAGCGCGAAGAAGTTCGGCAAGCGCTGGGCGCCCAAGATGGACGAGATGCACCGCCTCGCCGTCGAGGACGGCGTGCTCGACCGCTCGTTCTTCGTGGAGCTCGCGGAGGCCGGCTTCGCAGGGGCCCTGATCCCCGAGGAATTCGGGGGCTCCGGCATGGGCCTGACCCCACTCGCGATCGCGATGGAGACGATGGCGTCGGAGGGCGTGGGCAGCGCGCTGGTGATGCTCACGCAGATGAACGCGCTCTGCATCCTGCGCGCGGGGCCCGACGAGCTACGGCAAAAGTACTTGCCCCCCGTGGCGTCCGGCGAGCTCGTGATGGCGTTCGCGATCACCGAGCCGGACGCGGGCTCGAACTCGTTCCGCATGGTGAGCGTCGCCGAGCGCCGCGGCGCCGACATCGTGCTCAACGGCACCAAGACCTTCATCACGGGCGTCGACGTCGCCGACAAGGTCCTCGTGATCGCGCGCTCGATGCCCTACGAGGAGCGCAAGGCGAAGAGCATCCCGAAGACCGCCGGCTTCAACGTCGTGATCGTCGATCCGAAGGCGAAGGGCTTCTCGATGACCGAGCTCCCGACGCGCGGGATCGAGGGGCTCAAGCAGTGGACGCTGCACTTCGACGACGTGGTCTGCGACGACGTGGTCGGGCAGGAGCACATGGGGATCATCCCGATGTTCGACGTGCTCAACGCCGAGCGCACGCTCGCGGCGGCCGCGGCGCTCGGGATGACGGAGCGCCTCCTGAACAAGGCCGTGGAGTACGCGCGCGAGCGCAAGGTGTTCGGTGACAAGCCGATCGGCGCCTACCAGGCGATCCAGCACCCGCTCGCGGAGATCAAGTCCGAGCTCGAGGCGGTGCGCCTGCTCTTCTACAAGTGCGCGACGATGTTCGATCAGGGCGCGCGGCCGATGGAGATCGGCCCCTTCGCGACGATGTGCAAGTACCTCGCGGGCGAGCTCGCGATCAAGGCGGCGGACCAGGCGCTCCAGACGTTCGGCGGGAGCGGCTTCAGCGCCGAGACCGGGATGATCGACGCGTACGTCAACGCGCGCCTGCTCCGGACGGCGCCGATCTCGCGCGAGATGGTGCTCAACCAGGTCGCGGAGCACGTGCTGGGGCTCCCGCGCTCGTACTAGCGGCGCTACACCTCGGGCCGTGTCCGACCGCCGCCTCCCGCTGATCGCGATCGCGTGCGCCGCCGCGGGCGTCGTGCTCGGGTTCGTGCTCGGCGGCGTGGGCCCGCGCCTCGAGGTGGCCGAGCGCGACGAGCGGATCGCGGCCCTCGAGGGGCAGCTCGAGGAAGCGGACACGGGAGGCTGGCGCTCGCCGGTCCCCGGGCTCGATCGGATCCTGCGCGCGCCCGACGAGCCGCCGGGGAGCGCGCTGCCGGCGGCGGCCGTCGAGGGCGAGCCGGCCGCGCGCGGCGACGAGCCGGGCGCTCGGTCCGAGGAGCTCGTGACGGACGCGGACGGCGGCGTCCCCGCGCGCCCGCGCTGGCGGGACGACTGGCGCGAGGAGTCACCGTCCGAGCGGCTCGAGGCGTTCCGGCGCGCCGCGTCGATCCAGCGGGTGCGGCGCCTGCAGTCGCGGGCCGCGCTGGGCGAGCAAGCCAACTTGTCACCCGACGAGATGGTCGAGGTCGACGCCGCGCTCGCGGAGATGAACGAGGCGCTCTACGGGCACGGCGAGGAGCTGATCCAGCTCGCGATGAGCGAGACCCCGCCGACGGCGACCGAGCTCCTCGGCATCACGCACGACGTGACGGGGATCCTCCACCGCGCGCAGCTCCGCCTCGAGGGCATCGTCGGCGCCGAGCGCCTCGAGGGCGTCGACCCGAGCGCGCTCGAGATCTGGAACCACGTCGACCTCGCGCAGCTCGAGCCCGCCGCCCAGCGCGCGATGCGCGGCGGCGGCTGAGGCGGCGGCTCAGGCCGCCATCCGCTCGAGCGCGCGGCGCACGGCCGCTTGTGCTTCGTTCGCCTTCGCGCCCGCGATGCGTTGTCCGACGACGAACTCACCGAGGTCCGTCGTGACGACGAGGTCGGCGGTGCGCGAGCGCAGGAGCACCGAGCCGAGGATCCCGACGACGACGAGCCCGATCGGCGCGATGCGGAACCAGGGGGACTCCGGCGCGAACCGCCAGAGCGCCGCCCACGCGACGAACGCGGCGACGAACCCGAGGAAGCCCGGGACCACGTTGCCGGGACGCCGGAGCCGGGCGGTGCGCACCCGCGCGATCGCGATGACGCGCCCGTCCCGGAAGTTGGTGACGTACGAGGTGCTGACGCGCACGCGATCGTCTTCGTAGAGCAGCTCGACCGCGCCCTCGTCGGAGAGCGCGGTGCCGCAGAATGCGCACGTCTCCCGCGCGTCCGCCGCGACGGGGGCGAGGCACTGGGGGCAGCGAGGCGACATGGCGGGCCACCGTGCCACAGCCCGTCGCGGTCCGCACTTTCAGGCGGCGTTCATGCTCTTGCGGCTCAGCGGCAGGCGTCGTCGCATGCCGAATATGCGTTCGGCGTCCCGGTGAGCGCTTGGCGGATCTCGTCGCAGCTGTACGTGTTGATGCAGCGCGCCTCGCACTCGTCGACGGCGGTGTCGCAGAGCCCGGCGCCGCTCGAGGGCAGGTCGCACGCGTTGAGCTTGTCGACCGCGTCGTCGCAGATGGTGCGGGCGCAGCCGCCGAGGGCGGCCGCCCCGAGGACGAGCGCCCCGAGGAAGAGAGCGCGAAGGGAGGTCATCGTGGGTCGTTCTCCGGCTTGCGGGTGTCGAGCGGAGGGCATCTCACGATCCGGACCAAGGCATGACCGCGCGTCACGTGGACGAGCCGGCGCCGGCCGACGGTCGGCGCTGCGTCGGGCGACGCTCGGCCGGCCGTCGGTCGACGGTGGCTGGCGTGGGCACGCGCGCAGAATGCACACGGATCGACGACGCCCGCATCGTGCAATGGCAATTCCAAGCCAAAGGAGGTCGTTCATGCAGACGAAGCTCGTGTCGGTCGCGAGTGTCCTCGTGCTCCTCGCGTGCGGGGCCGAGGAGCAGGGGTCCGAGGCCGTCGCCGAGCCCGCCCGGGCGTCGAGCGTCACGGGGACCGCGCCCGTCACCCCCGAGCCCGCGCCGGCGGGCCAAGACGAGGGGATGGTCGTGCGCGACCGGGAGGGCGACACCGTCCGGATCGGCCCGGGGGGCACGGTCGTGGAGGCGGAGGACGGTGAGTCCGGGGAGACCGCGACCGTCACCCAGGCCGGCGGGGCGACCGCGGTCGAGGGCGGGAACGGGGAGCGCGTGGTCACCGACGGGACGGAGACCACCGCGCGCGAGGGGAACGACACCGCGACGGTGCGAGGCGACGACGTGGTCGTGTCGGACGGGGACGAGCGGGTGGTGATCCGCCGCGACGGTCGGGGCGTCTCGATCGGCGGCCTGAACCTCGGGAACTGAGGGTCCTCAGGGCTCGGTCTTGGTGATGACCGTGTCGTCCGCGCGGCGGCGGCGCTGCTCCTCGCGCGCGCGCTTGCTCATCACGATCTCGATCTCGGGCGCGTCCTCGTCGTCGGGGTCCTCGACCTTGACGACCTCGTAGTCCTCGGCGCTGTCGAGCGAGATCTCGAGCGAGGCCTCCTCGGTCTCGGTGATCACCGGGTCGTCGAGGTGCTTGCGCCGCGGCGGGATCGGCATCGACGGGAGCCGCGCCGTGCCCTGCGCGAGCCGCGCCGCGAGCACGATGACCGCGACGTTGTCGCGCGCGCCGCCGTCGAGCGCGAGGTCGATGAGCAGGCGCGCCGACTCGGAGGGCGTGCTGCCGAGGGTGAGCGCCTGCTGGATCTGGCCGTCGTCGACCTCGTCGGTGAGGCCGTCCGAGCACAGGAGGTAGCGATCGCCCGGCGCGAGCTCGTAGGTGCGCGCGGAGACGCGCACGCGATCCTCCATCCCGAGCGCGTTGGTGATCACGTTGCGCGGGAGGTTCCGGGCCTTGTCGGGATCGATGTCCGGCGCGAGCTCGAGGACCTCGTTGATCAGCGTGTGATCCTGCGTCAGCCGCTCGAGCCGGCCCTCGCGCAGCCGGTAGCAGCGGCTGTCGCCGACGTGCGCGAGGACG
>JAYRVK010001086.1:0-3865 GCA_041918555.1 Sandaracinaceae bacterium | reverse complement strand
TCGACGCGGCCGTTCACCACGTTGCTCTCGTGGCGCACGCGCGTGCCCGGGTTGAGGTAGCCGACCGCGGGCGCGTCCTCCGCGTGCCCGAGGTAGATCGCGGGGCCCGAGCCGGGCCCGATCACGAGCACGCGCGGCCAGTCCGCCGGCGGCGGCCCGGGCTGCACGTCGGCCGCGACCGCGCCGCCCGCGGTGCCCTCGTCGCCCCCCCCCTGGCTCGCCGGTCCTCGACGGCACCCCGCCGAGAGCGTCAGCGCCAGCGCGAGCAAGCAAATCGTTCGGCTCCAACCAAGACGAGAGACGGATCGCATGGCCGCCTTCGTAGCAGACGGCCGAGCAACTGACCAAGATCCGAGGGCGGCTCGAGAGGCTGCCGATGAATCGAGCGAGCCGAGGGCGACCGAGCGTCGATCGAGCCCAGGCCGGCGCGCGGGGGCGCGCAGCCCCCTCGGCAAACTCAGCGGTAGCGAAGGCGCAGCTTGATCCCGAGGAAGTCGGCGATCTTCTGGGCGTGCGCCTTGGGGATGCGGTCGAGCCGTCCCTCGACGGTGGCGCGCGCGCGCGCGTGCGGCTCGCCCTTGAGGGCCGGCAGCACCGTCTCGGTCCACGTGATCAAGGTCTTGGGATCCGCCTCGGCGAGGGCCTTGTTGAGCACGTCCTCGAGCCGCTTCTGGTACGCGACCGACGCGGTGCACAGCCCCGCGAAGGTGCGGACGAGGCCGTCTTTCCCGGGCGGGGTGGCGTGGTCGTAGCCCGCCTTGAGCTTGCTGAGGTGCCGCGCGACGCGGGCCGGCGCGATGCGCGCCATGTGCGGCAGGGCCTTGGCGGCCGACTGCGCGGGGCGCTTGTCCGCTCTGCTGATGACCAGGACGTAGCGGTCGATGATCGGGACGACCGCCTCGGGGTCGTGATCCACGATCTCGTCGAGCACGCGCGCCGCGATGGCGGCGACGGACTTCTTCCCGCTCGCGAGGTCGTCCCCGAGGTCCGTGACCGTGCGATCGCTCTCGCCGCGGAGCACGCCGCTCGCGAGGTCGGCGGCCTGCTCGGCGCCCTCGTCCGCCTCCTCGGGCGGCTCCGAGTCGCCCGTCGGGGGCTCCTTGCTCCGCTTCGCGGCCGGCTTCTTCGTCGCCGTCATCTTGCCGGAGCCCTCCGTCCTCTTGGCAGCCATCTCATCCTCGGTGACGCGAGGATACGCGATGCGTTCCCCGAAACCCAAGCTCACGGACGGATCGCGCCGAGCAGCAGCGGCAGCGATCGGTCCCATCGAAACGACGTGTTGCGGTGCGTGCCCTCGAACTCCTCGTGCACGACGCTCACGCCCCGCGCGCGCAGCCGCTCCGCGACCAGGCGCGCCCCGAGCTGCAGGCCGTGCTCGTCGCGGTCGCCCGCGTCGAGGAAGACGAGCGTCGCGCCGGCGAACGCGCGCGGGTCGCGCTCGACGCGCACGAGCGGATCGTGGTCCAGCCAGCGCCGCCAGACCGCGTCGATCGGGAGGCCGGTCCGCACCTCGAACGGCAGCTCCGCGTGCGGGAACGGGGCGTCCATCGCGGGCGCGTACGCGGCGGCCGTCGCGATCGTCATGATCGCTTCGAAGTCGCCCGCGCCGCGGGGCCCGCCGCGCTCTTCGAAGCGCCGCACGAACTCCGCGGGCCCGCCCGCGAGGCCGAGGGCGATCGCGGCGGCCGTGAAGCTCGGGCGGATGCTCACCTCGAACGCGCAGTCGCCCGCGTGCGAGCCGTAGACCGCGAACGCCTCGGGCCGGTCGAGCCCGAGCCGCAGCGCGCCGAAGCCGCCCGACGAGTGCCCCGCGACCGCGCGGTGCGCGCGCTCCGCGAGCGTGCGGTAGCGCGCGTCGACGAACGGGAGGATCTCGTCGACGACGTAGCGCTGGTAGGGGCCGATCGCGGGCGAGTCGAGGAGCTGGCTCCCGCCCCAGCGCGTCATCACGTCGGGCGCGACGAGGATCGCCTCGGGCGCCGCGCCCGCCGCGAGCAGCCGCTCGTACCGCTCGAAGATCGTCGGCTCCCACGCGCGGTAGCTCGTGAAGGAGCGATGCGTGGACGCGTACGAGGGCAGGAGCACGAGCAGCGGGTAGCGCCGCGCGCCCGCGTCGTAGCCGGGCGGCAGGTACACGAGGACCTCGCGCACGTGGGGGTCCCCCAGGGGATTCCCGGGCAGGAGCCGGCTCTCGTGCGCGGGTAGCTCGATCCGACCGCGGAGCATGGGGCGCGGCGTACCACGATTTCGGAGGTGACGGGGAACGGCCCCGTACTATCCTCCCTCCTTTCGGCTCGCCGCGATGACCGACCGTACGAACCGCCTCGCCGTCGCGATCGGAGGCGCCGGCCACTCGGGCTCGACGCTCCTCGGGCTCGTCCTCGGCAGCCACTCCGACGTCTTCTACGCGGGCGAGGCGAAGAAGACGGCGCTCTTCGGCGACCCCTCGAAACCGCTCCGCAAGCGCGCGTGCAAGCTCTGCGGCCCAGAGTGTGAGGTCTGGAGCCGCTTCACGGTGCCCCCCGATCCCGATCTCTACGAGTCGCTGTCCCGCCTCACCGGCCGCCCGGTGGTCGTGGACTCGACCAAGAAGATCGACTGGATCCGCGAGCGGCGCGCGGAGCTCGACGCGGCCGGCGTGCCGCACAAGCTCGTGTTCCTCGTGCGGGACGGGCGCGCCGTGGTGAACAGCCGCGTGCGCAAGTACCCCACGCAGGATCCGGTGGCGCACGTCGAGGAGTGGCTCGCGCAGGTCGCGGAGACCGACGCCCTCGTGCGTGAGCGGCCCGAGGCCGCGACGATGGTGCGCTACGAGGAGCTCGCGACGGCGCCCGAGGCGACGGTCCGTGGCCTCTGCGACTTCCTCGGCCTCGCGTTCGAGCCCTCGATGCTCGAGTACGAGACGCACCGGCACCACCCGCTGGGCGGGAACACCGGCACGCAGTCGGTGGTCGCGCGCGCGGGAGCGATCGACTCCGGGCTCGCGAAGGTGCCGTCGCGCAGCGCCGACTACTACGCGGGGCTGAGCGGCGGGTTCCGGCTCGACCTGCGCTGGCGGGACGAGCTCCCGGACGAGGTCCTACGCGCGTTCGAAGCGCGCGCGTCGGCGGTGAACGAGCGCTTCCGGTGGGAGGTTCGATGACCAAGGTCGCCCTGGTGTTTCGGACGATCGGCGAGCGGACGAGCGACATGGCGCTCGAGCTCGCGCGCGAGCACATCCGCCCCGACGAGGAGCTCATCCTCTCGAACTGCCGGCCGTTCACCGAGACGGTGGCGCGGATGGTCGCGCACGACTACACGAGCGACTACATCGTCGCGGTCGACGCCGACTCGCTGATCCTCGAGGACATGCGGCCGTTCCTCGAGCTCGTCGATCGGCCCTACGTCGACTGCTACATCTACGACCGCTTCCGCGGCCGCCTCCACTGCGGCGTCCACATCACGCGCCGCGACGTGATGCAGAAGATGGCGGACATCGTCCCCTCGCTCGACGACGAGGCCTACGTGCTCCGGCCCGAGTCGCGGCTGCGCAAGCTCGCGCTGAACGCGCTCGGCGAGCTGAAGTCGTTCAAGGGCTTCCGCATCCTGCACGATCACCTGCAGTGGCTGCGCGACGTGTGGGCGAAGTACGCGCTGCGCGAGCTGCGGAGCCGCACGCCCGAGCAGCGGCGCAAGCTCGACGCGGCGCTCGCGCAGTGGGAGCAGAGCGACGTGATCGAGATGCGCGTCGCCACCGAGGCGGTGCGCTGGGCGCAGCGCGAGCTCCCGGTCGGGACGCCGCCGCGCGCGCTCAACGAGGCGATCGCGAAGCTCCCCGATCTCGGCGCGCGGCACCTCGCGGAGCTCGGCATCGAGGAGCGCCCCG
>JAYRVK010001085.1:0-23529 GCA_041918555.1 Sandaracinaceae bacterium | reverse complement strand
GCGGCGCGGATCGGCCCGCGGCGAACGGCGCCGCGAGGGGGCGCACGAACACGGGCGCGCCCGCGGGCGACGGGGCGGTGCTGGGGGCCGGCGCGACGCGGACGCTCCGCGAGGTGGTCCGCGGCGCGGCCGAGGGCGACACGATCCTCCTCGAGGACGGCACCTACCTGCTGCCCGAGGCCGCGGCGGGCGACTACTCGGGGCTCTACTTCACGACGCCCGGCGTCACGCTCCGCGGCGCGTCGGGCGACGCGAGCGCGGTGATCCTCGACTCGAGCTACCGCGACCACGGCGGGAGCACGGCGCCGATCACCATCGACGCGGCGGACGTCACGATCGCGAACCTCACCGTGCGGCGCTCGATCTTCCACCTCGTGCACCTCTGGGCGAACGGCGATCGCGCGGTCCTCCACGACGTGCACCTGATCGACGGCGGCCAGCAGTTCGTGAAGGCGAGCCCCGGCGACGGCGCGAGCGTCGACGAGGTCGAGGTGAGCTGCAGCGCGTTCCGGATGACCGCGGCCGGGCGCGACAACGTGTGGGGCTACGGCCCGACCGACGGCGGCACCACCTGCTACACGGGCGGGATCGACACGCACGACGCGCGCGACTGGCACGTGCACGACTCGCTCTTCGAGGGGATCTACTGCGACGCGAGCGGGCCGCCGCGCCCGGCGCACGGCCGCGCGGCGGGCGAGCGCGACGGCATGACGTACCAGGGCGGGCTCTCCGAGCACGCGATCCACATGTGGGACTCGCCCGCGGGGAGCGGGCACGTGATCGAGCGCAACCGCATCGTCGACTGCGCGCGCGGGATCGGCATCGGCCTCGTGGACGAGGTCTACGGCGGCGTCGTCCGCAACAACACGGTGTTCAGCCGCCACGCGGGGAGCGCCGAGCACGACGTCGGGATCACCATCGATCGCGGGCACGACGTCGAGGTCGACAACAACACGGTGTTCTTCGCGCACGCCGACGCGTACCCGAACGCGATCGAGATCCGCTGGGGCTCGACCTCGAACGTGTCGGTGCGGAACAACCTCGTCCGCGGGATGATCCGCCTGCGCGACGGGGCCGGCGCGGCGATGGAGGGCAACGTGACGGACGCCGAGGCGGGCTGGTTCGCCGACGCGGCGAGCGGCGATCTGCACCTCGCGTCCTGCGACGAGCCGAGCGTGGTCGGCGCGGGCGTGGTCCTCGCGTCGGTGACCGACGACCTCGACGGAGAGCCACGCGGCGCCGCGAACGACGTCGGCGCGGACGACTGCGCGCGCTGAGCGGCGACCCGATCCATGATCGCAAACATAGTTGCATCCCCCGGTTCGATCGGTCCGCGCGCTTGCGGGCGTACGCCCGAGGGCGGAAGAATCGCGAGATGAGCACGACGACTCCGATCGCACGCTGCAGGTGGATCCTCGGGATGATCGCGGCGGCCGGCTGTGGTGGCGGCGGCCATCCGACCGATGCCGGGGCGGCCGGCGACGCCGGGTCGGTGGGAACGGACGCCGACGTCGGGCTCGACGGGGGACCGATCCGCGACGGAGGCCCCGGACCGGACGGCTACCTGCGCAACTGCGAGAGCCTGTTCGCGGCGCGGATCGTGGAGCTCCAGATCGCGCGCGCGCCCGACTTCCCGGAGGACTGCGAGGCGCCGCTGCGCGACCCGCTCGGCGCGTTGTCCTCGCGCGGCGGGACGCTCTGCGAGGTCGGCGAGTCCGCGAACGCGTGCAGGACGCGCCGGTACGAGTCCCCCCCGCCGATCGAAGGGGCGTGCACCGGCGGACCCGGCGAGGAGAGCTGTATGACCGGCCAGTGGGTGCCGCGCTGCGCGGACGGCAGCGAGACGTCGTGCGCGGAGCCGGAGGCGATCTGCCAAGACGGCACGCGGCCCATGGCGTTCGCGCAGCCGGCGACGCGCGGGCCCTCGGGCACGTGGCTCATCCACCTCGGCGGTGAAGGGGGCCCGTGCTCCGGGCCGCGCTGCTGGTTCAACTACCGCTTCGCGGGCGAGATCGGCGACATGCCGTTCGAGAACGCGATGAGCTCGAGCCACCCCGATCACGGCGGCCGGGCCGCGGCGACGGGGAGCGGGGTCACCCTCGGCGCCGACATGCCCACCAACCCGTTCGCCGACTACCACCGCGTCCTCTGGGAGCGCTGCACGGACGTCGCGAGCACCCGCGTCGAGCGCGTGCCCGTCGGGGACGGGGTGCCCTCGATCTTCGCGGATCGGATCCCGCCGGGGGCACCCATCGCGGTGGAGACGCGGGTGTCCGAGGTGCCGATCTGGCACCACGGCTTCGACACGTGGCGCGCGCTCCTGCGCTCCCTCGCGACCGACGAGGGGCGGAACCTCGACGACGATCCGGAGCTCGAGCTGCCCTCGCTCGCCGACGCGGATCGGGTACTGCTCGCGGGCAGCTCGGACGCGTCGGCGTGGCTGGTGTACGCCGCGGATCGCCTCGCGGACGAGCTCCGCGCCATCGCCGGTCCCGAGGTGGACGTGCGCATCTTGATCGACGGCTACTTCGAGCCGGGCCTCGACTCCGCGGGGCGCTACCACGCCGACGCGCCCGCGGGCTTCGACCTGTTCACGCACCCCTACGCAGAGACCGGCCTCTGTCAGCTCCCGGACAACGGGGACGGCGTCGACAACGAAGCTTGCTCTGATACACAATACCGGGTGGGCCCTCTCCCCGACGGATCGCCGAGCTACCGGGACGATCTCGACGCGCGCGGCGTGGTCCTCGACGAGAGCTGCGAGGCCATGCACGGCGCGGCCTCGCCCGCCTGCTACGACAAGCTCCACGTGCTCTTCCATCACGTCGCGACGCCGTTCTTCGTGCTCGCGGACCAGGAGGACTACACGATCCGCGGCGCGGGGCCGACCTACTCCGACAGCAGCGTGCGGTACGAGTACACCGACCGGGCCGCCTATCGCGGGCGCGTGCTCGATCAGGCCCACGACGTCGAGCGGAGCTGGTCGACCGCGGCCCGCGAGGAGGGCCCCGGTGCTCCCGGACGCGCGGCGCTGGTCCTCCCCCGCCAGGCGCGCTCCACCGACCCGTGGACCGCCGCGCGCCACGTCCGCTTCGGAGACGACGTCGAGATGCGCCGGGCGATGTCGGCGTGCTCCGCCGGAGAAGCGCTCGTCGCCTCCGTCACGCACGCGCAAGCCATCGGCCGGTGGGCGGCCGGCGCGGTGCTCACGTCGTTCGTCATCGAGGACCGAGCGGCCTGGGACGGCGTGTCGAGCTACTTCGTGACCGGGATCGACTGCGCGTCGCACGAGTAGCGCTCAGCGCGCGCGGCCGGCGAGGATCTTCGCGAACGAGCGGGTCGCGAGCTCCTCGCGCGTGAGCCCGGTGCGCGCGAGCTCGTCCTCGCTCAGCGCGCCCGCGTTCAGCGCGCGCAGGAAGTAGTTGAGGAGGCCCTGGCCGGTCGCCGCGTCGTCGAACGCGTCCCCGGAGAGGCTCGCCCGCGCCGCGCGCTCCACGAAGCGCGCGAGGCGCTCGGCCGCGGCGTCGAAGCCCTCGAGGAAGAACGCGTGCGTCGCTGCGTACCGCACGGGAAGTTGCGCCGGGTGGAGGTCCCAGCCCTGGTAGATCCCCTGCGCGAGCGAGGCGCGCACGTTCCGATACGCGACCCGCCACGCGCCGTGGACCGCCGCCGCGTTGGCGCGGCGCTGCTTCTTCTTCAGGGTCTCGCCGCGGTGCACGGGGACCGGGAGCACCGTCGTGGCGCCGTCGCTCGGGAGCACGCGCGTCCCCGCGCAGGCGATCTTCAGGAGGCCGAGCGCGAGCTGCGCGGCGGGGTGATCCATCGTCTGGTGGGCCGCCGTCACGTCGAGCGCGGCGGTGTAGTCGTAGGTCCCGAAGTGCGCGCCCGTGACGCGGCCATCGCCCGCGTCGAAGAGGCGCCGGAGCTGGAGCCGGCCCTCGGCGTCGAAGAGCGCCTGCGGGAGCTCGATCATCAGCTCGAGGCGCAGCCGCTGCGGCGCGAGGCCGAGCGTCTCCTCGAGCCGCTCGAGCAGGCGCGCCATCGCGCGCACCTCCGCGACGCCGCGCACCTTCGGGAGCGTGACGAGGAAGGGATCGGGGAGCTGGCCGCCGGTCCGCGACGCGAGGGTGGTGAGGAACAGGTCGAGCGTGCGCGCCGCGCGGCGCTTGTGCGCCTCGTCGAGCGCCTTCACGCGCAGACCGAGGAACGGCGGGAGCGTGCCGGCCGCGAGGCCGCGCGCGACCTGCTCCGCCGCGACGATCGCGACCGCGTCCTCCTCGTCGTCGGGGCGCACGCCGAAGCCGTCCTCGAAGTCGATGCGGAGATCCTCGACCGGCTCGCGATCGAGCTTCTGCCGCACGCGCCCGTAGACCACCTCGGCGAGGCCGCGCGCGCCGGGGTCCTCGCGGAGCGCGGCCTCCTCCGCGAGCCCGATCGCCGCGGCGAAGGTCTCCGGCTCCGGCGCGTAGCGCTCGAGGCTCTCGAGCGCGAGCGCGCCCAGCCGGCGCGCGACGTCCGCGCGGAAGAGGTGCGCGCCGCCGTAGACGGTGTGCACCGGCTGCCGGCGCTCCGGGCCCGCGGCGTAGCGCGCGTCGAGGGCGCGGTTCGCGTGGCCGAGCTCGTCGAGGAGCAGCGCCGCCTCGGCTTCGATCGAGAGCCGCGTCATCTCAGCTCCCGCGGTACGTCGAGTAGCCGTAGGGGCTCAGCAAGAGCGGCACGTGGTAGTGCTCGCGCGCGGCCTCCACGCGGAAGTCGATGGTCACGCTCGGGTAGAAGCCGCTCTGGTAGGCGCCGACGTCGAAGCGGATGCGGTACACGCCGGGCGCGAGGGCGTGGTCGGGCGCGAGCAGCGTGGACACGCGCCCGTCGGCGTCGGTCACGCCGCTCGCGAGCGGGACGAAGCGGTCCCCGTCCTCGCGCTCGAGCCAGACCCCGACGCCCGCCGCGGGCCGGCCCTTCGCGACGTCGAGGACGTGGGTGGTGATCGGGCTCCTCGCGCTCATCGTGGCTGCTCCAGGTCGGCGAGCCGCAGCTCGGTGATCTTCAGGAGCTCGCCCGACGCGATCGCGAGCTCCTCGTCCGGGTCGTTCCCGAGGCGCGCCTCGAGGAGCGCGAGCATCTCGGCCGCGCTCTTGCCCCGCGCGCACACGATGAACAGGAAGCCGAAGCGCGCTTCATACGCGACGTTGCCGTCCCGCAGGCGCGCGAGCACCTCCTCGGTGGCCGACGCGACGCCGGCCTGCTCGCGCGCCGAGAGCTCGTGCGTCGCCGCGTACTTCGCGCGGAGCGCCTCGAGGCTCGCCCCGATCCGCGGGTGATGCGACATGGCCTCGAGCACGTCCTGCCGCGCCATGCTCTCGGCCCACGCCGCGCGCGCGTGCTCGATCGTGCGACCGCCGAGCGGCCGGCGCGCGAGCATGCCCTCGACCCAGCGCGTGGCGCCGCAGCAGCGCCTCAGCGCGGCGCGCGCGTCGGCCTCGCTCAGCCCGTCGAGCGCGCTCACGCGCGGTGGCCCCACGCGCGGAAGCGGCTGATGCCGCCGTCGGGGTACACGTCGACGCGCAGGTGCGTGTACGGCCCGCGGGCCTTCAGCCCGTCGCTCGTCACGAAGCGCCGCTCGTGCGCGGTGAGCGCGATCGGCTCGAGCACCGTGTCGAACGGCGCGTCGGGCTTGACGAGGTCGGTGACCCGGCCGCCCGGCGCGTGGATCCCGCGCACCCCCGCGCGATCGGGGAAGTTCCCCTTGAAGTGGTTCGTGTCGAGCTCGAGCACCGAGAGCATCCCGGGCGCGCCGAGCCGGAGGAGGATCCAGTCGTTGCCCGGCGCGGGGCGCTTGCGGCGCGTCTCCCAGCCCCCCCCCATGTACGTCGCGCGATCGGGCAGGAGCAGGTTGTCCATCGGCCCGAAGAACGCGTCGCTGCACGCGAGCGCCTTGCCGCCGTTGACCACGGCCGCGAGATCGATCTCGCCCTTGACGACGTGCGGCGCGGTCGCCTCGTCGAGCGCGGGCGGCGCGAACGTCGGCCGCACCTCGCCCCAGACCTTGAGCCGCGCGACGCCGCCGTCCGGGTAGATGTGGAGGCGCACGTGCGTGAAGGTCCGCTCGTCGTGCGCGGTGAAGAGGTTCTGCGAGCCGGGCCGCAGCGGGCTCTCCGGCACGATCTCGACCCACTGCGCGCTCGCGAGCGGCGCGCCGGGCGCGAGGTGCGCGGCCTCGAGCGAGGCGAACGGCGGGTGGTTCCCGAGGAAGTGGTTGGTGTCGACGTCGACCGCGCGGATCACGCCGGGCGCGCCGAGCGCGAGCGTGCAGTGGTCGTGGCCGGGCACGCGCTTGCGGCGGCTCTCCCAGCCGTCCATCTCCTTGCCGCGATCCGTGTAGGTGCTCGGTTCGAAGGTGCCGCGACCCGGCCTCACGAGGTGGTGCATCGAGGCGAAGAAGTCGTCGGTGCACTCGAGCGCGCGGCCGCCGAGCGCCTCGCACGCGAGATCGATCAGGTTCACGAAGCTGCTCACGAGCCCTCCCGGTGAAGGAGCGGCGCGCCGCGCGGGGCCTCGCCCGCGCGCGCCCCGCGGAGCCACGTCGCGTGCACGCGACCTCGGAGGGTCTTGCCCAGGTACGGCGAGACCTTGTGCTTGAACCGCAGCGTCTCGGGGGTGACCTCGAAGCGCTCGTCCGGATCCCAGGCCACGAGATCGGCGTGGAGCCCCGGCGCGATGCGGCCCTTGCGATCGGACAGGCCCGCGAAGCGCGCGGGCCCCTCGCACATCCAGCGGGCGAGCTGCGCGAGCGTCGCGCCGCGCTTCGCGGCCTCCGTCCACACGCTCGCGAGCCCGAGCGAGAGCGACGAGATCCCGCCCCACGCCTCGACGAAGTCCTTCGCCTTGAGCTGTGGCGTGCAAGGGGAGTGGTCGGTGACGACGTAGTCGACGATCCCGTCGAGGAGCCCGCGCCAGAGCGCCTCGCGGTTCTCGGCAGCGCGGATCGGCGGCGCGCACTTGTACTGCGTCGCGCCGTCGGGGACCTCCTCGGCGGTGAGACACAGATAGTGCGGGCAGGTCTCGACGGTGAGCGGGAGGCCCCTCGCCTTGGCCTCGGCGATCATCGGCAGCGCCGTCGCGGAGCTCAGGTGCACGACGTGGACGGGGCAGCGCGTCTCCGCGCACAGCCGGATGAGGAGCGCGATCGCCTCGTCCTCCATCGCGCGCGGGCGCGCGCCGAGCCACGCCGCGTACGAGCGCGGATCGCAGTCCGGCACGGCGATCCCCGGGAGCTCGAGCTCCGCGTGCGCGAGGAGCGGGATGCCCGCGTCGGCCATCGCGCGCATCGCCGCGCGGAGCGTCGCCTCGTCGGACGCGGGGAAGTCGTCGATGCCCGAGGGACAGAGGAACGCCTTGGCGCCGAGCACGCCCTCGCGCGCGAGCGCCGCGAGCTCGCCCGCGTTCCCCGGCACGACCCCGGCCCAGAACCCGACGTCGACGAGGAGCGCGCCCTCGGTGCTCCGCGCCTTCTGCTCGAGCGCGGTCACGGTCGTGGTGACGGGGATGCAGTTGAGCGGCATGTCGACGAGGGTCGTCACGCCCCCCGCGGCCGCCGCCCCGGTCGCCGTGCGCCAGCCCTCCCACTCGGTGCGGCCGGGCTCGTTCACGTGGACGTGCGCGTCGACGACGCCGGCCATCAGCACGCGCGCGCCGAGGTCCTCGACGGGCACGCCGGGCGGCACCGCGTCGATCCGCACGACGGAGTGGACCCGCTCGCCCTCGACGAGCACCGCCCGAGGACGCACTCCGTCGGGCGTCACCACCCGCTGGCTCACGAGCGCGAACATCGACGCCCTCCGTACCTCCGATGGCGCCGCGAGATCAACGGGCATCGGGGTATGCTGGCGCGCCATGGCCGACCTGCGCGTGACGGATCGCGTCGTGATCCCCGCCGCCGACTTGTCGTGGACCGCGGCGCGGGCCTCGGGCCCGGGCGGGCAGAACGTGAACAAGGTCTCGAGCAAGGTCGACCTGCGCTTCGATCTGCCGGGCACCGAGGCGCTGAGCGCCGCGGTGAAAAAGCGCCTGAAGGCGCTCGCGGGGAACAAGCTCGACAAGGAGGGCCGCGTGGTGATCACGAGCCAGGCGACCCGCGATCAGCCGCGCAACGTCGAGGACGCGCGGCAGAAGCTGGCCGCGCTGATCCGCGCCGCGCTCGTGCCGCCCAAGGCGCGCAAGAAGACCAAGCCGAGCCGGGCGCAGAAGGAGCGGCGCCTCGACGAGAAGAAGCAGACCGCGCAGAAGAAGCAGGCGCGCCAGCGGCCGAACGACTGGTAGCTTCCCGCGCATGGTGGCAACGATTGGCCTGACGGGGCTGCGCCCCGATCCGGGCGCCGTCGCGCGCGTGACGACGCCTCCCTACGACGTGATCAAGCCGGGCACGCCGCTCGAGGCGCGCCTGCGCGCGGAGCGCGACTCGATGTTCCACATCATCCTGGGCGAGCACCCCCGCGAGGCGCTCGACTCGATGGTCGCGCGCGGGATCCTCGTGCCCGACGAGACGCCCGCCTACTACGTGTACGAGCAGCGCTGGGGCGGCGAGACGCGGACGGGCGTCTACGTCGCGGTCGAGGTCACCGACTACTCGGCGCGGCAGGTGATCCGGCACGAGAAGACCTTCGACGACAAGGTGAAGGGCCGCGTCGCGCTCGCGAACGCGATCGGGCACACCGTCGGCCCGGTGTTCCTGCTGACGAAGGGCCCGCTCGGCGCGGCGCTCGAGCGCGGCAAGCGCGAGGCGCCGCTCTACGACTTCACGAGCGACCTCGGGCCCGGCACCGACCTCGACGGCGTCGCGAGCCGCGTGTGGCGCGTCCCCGCGGCGAGCCCGAACGGGGCGGAGATCGCGGCCGCGATCGCGGCGCACCCGCTCTACATCGCCGACGGGCACCACCGCTACCACGCGGCGCTGCGCAACGGGCTCACCCACCAGCTCGCGTACGTCACGGAGGGCGCGCGGATCCTCGCCTACGACCGCGTGGTCAACGGGGTGATCCCGTTCGAGGAGGCGCGCGCGAGGCTCCCGCTCGTGCCCTGCGACGCCTTCACAACGCCCGAGAAGCACTCCTTCCGTCTCTATACCAAGCAAGGTACGTGGACGCTCGCTGCGCGCGCGGTGCCGGACGACGTGGTCGGCCGCCTCGACTGCTCGATCCTCGAGCGCGAGCTCTACCCGCACCTCGGGCTCGAGCACCGGCACATCGTCGATCCCGCGCACTTCGACTACTACCCGGAGAGCGCGCTCGACGAGATGAAGGCGGTGGTCGACGCGGGGACCTACGAGCTCGCGATCGCGCTCGCGCCGGTGAGCCTGCCCGAGCTCATGGCGGTGGCGGACGCGGGGCTCGACGACCCCGAGGTCGTGATGCCGGAGAAGAGCACGTTCTTCAGCCCGAAGGTGCTCACGGGGATCGTCCTCTACCGGCACGTCAGGGCGTAGCCCATCACGGCGCGATCGCGTCAGCCCATGCGCGAGCACCGAGCCGACGTCGGTGCGCCTCCGGGATCGCACCGCGGTCCTCGCGGACCGTCAACGTTCCGTGCGATAGCTCGACGCGGAGCGACCACTCGACGGCGGGCCGCGCGGTGCACGCGGGGGACGTGCCCTCCTCGGCGAGCGGGCCGATCGCGGCGCGGGCGGGGCCCGAGGCGACCTGGAGCTCGAGGCAGCGCCACCCGCCCTCGTCGGACCTGCAGATCGTGCGGTGCGTCTCCTCGGGCCCGTGCACGCAGCCGGCGTCGTCGGGCTCGCCTTGCCAGGAGCGCGCGGTCGCGTCGACGACGGGCACGCCATCGTCGTCGCGCACGGCGAGCTCCACGAGCTCGAGGCTCCCCAGCATCCCGTGGCCCGAGTACGCCGGCGGCCCGAGCGTCCCGACGCGGCGCCAGCCGCCCCGCGCGCGGAGCGCGATCACGAGCTGCTCGGGGCTGTTCCCCTCGAGGACCGTCACGCGCAGGACCGCCGCGCGGGTGCGGCCGCGCCTCGCGGTGCGCACGGTGCGGCAGCGCGACATCCGCGCGCCGCCCTCCTCGACCCGCAGCGCCGCGCACAGCCGCGCGAGCGTGGGCTGCGCCTCGCGCGCATCCTGCGCCTGCGCGCGGAGCGCCCCGAGCAGCAGCCACACCAGGATGGACGTCCTCATGGGCGGTCGGACGCATCATCGCGCGCCGCGCATTCCTCGGGTGCACGTCTTTCGCGATCGAAGCGCGCGCCGCTCCGGTACAATCGCCCGCCCGACCTCTTGGCCAAGGTTTCCGATGGACCTCGCAGAAGCCGCCGAGCTGCCCGACGCCGACGACGAGCGGCGCGAAGACACGATCCGCGTGCTCTCGGGACTCGCCACGTCGGCGCTCTCGGACGACGACCTCCACGAGGTGCGCCTCGAGCTCGCGCTGCTCGCCGCCGAGGCCGGACGGATCCCCGACGCGCTCGAGCTCGTGCGCCAGGCGCACCGCAGCCGGCCCACCCTCGCGACCGCGCGCCTGTGGCACGAGCTCGCCCTGCGCGGCGCCGATCCCGAGCAGGCCGCGCGCGCGCTCGAGGCCGAGCTCCAGCACGCGAGCAACGACGGCGCGCGCTCGGCGATCGAGATCGCGCGCGGGCGCGCGGCCGAGGACGAGGGCGACGCCGAGGGCGCGCTCCGCGCGTTCGCGCGGGCGAGCGGGTACGGGGCGCGGATCGAGGCCGCGTGGGCGGCCGAGCGCGTCGCCGCGGGGATGGGCCGCTGGAAGGAGGCGGCCGACGCGGCGGAGCAGGCGGCGCGCCTCACCTCGGATCCGGAGGCCGCTTCGGAGTGGCTCGGCCGCGCGGCCCGCCATCGGCTGCTCGAGGGCGAGCGCGACGCGGCGGCGGCGCTCCTGCGCAACGCGGGCGACGCGCTCGACGCCCCGGCGGTGGGGCTCGGCTGGGAGCTCCTCGCGGCCGGCGCGGGGGATGCGACGGCGTGGCTCGACCTGCGCCGCAGCCAGCTCGAGGCGAGCCCCTCCGTCGAGATCGCGATCGACGCCGCGCTGGTCGCGCGCTACCGCGTCGCGGACGACGCGCTCGCGCGGTCCTTCCTCGAGCGGGCGCTCGAGCTCTCGGACGGTGAGGCGAGGCGCTTCGTGCTGGCCGAGCTCACGGACCTCCTCGACCCGGCCTACGATCTCGCGCTCTGGACCACGCACATGCGCGCGCGCCTCGCGCTCGAGCCGCAGGCGCCGCTGCGCGCGCACCTCGCCTACCGGCTCGCGCGGGCCTCCCTCGATCTCGCGGGTGACCTCCCGAGCGCGCGCGCGCACGCGCACGCCGCCCTCGACGCCGACCCGCTGCACGGGCCGGCGCTCGAGCTGCTCGCGCGGATCGGGGGGGCCGATGCGGGGGCCCTCGCGGCGCGCCTGCGCGCCGAGGCCGACGCGGCGCCCTCGCCGGAGTGGCGCGCCGAGGCGCTCCTCGATCTCGCCGATCGCCTGGGCGAGGACGGAGGGGCCGCGCTCGTCGAGGCGGAGCAGGCGCTCCCCGCCGATCCCGGGCTCTTCGCGCACGTCGAGCGGGCGCTCGAGCGCCGCGGGGCGCACGCGGACCTCGCCGCCCTCCGCGAGCGCGCGCTGCCCCACGTGCGCGATCCGATCGCGCGCCATCGCCTGCTCGTCGGCGTCGCGCGCGCGCTCGCCCTCCACCTCGATCGCGTGGCCGACGCGCGCGAGGCGCTCGAGAAGGCCGCGTCGATCGAGGGCAGCCTCTCGCTCTCCGTCGAGGCGCTGCGCGAGCTCGCGGCGCTGGTCGAGGGCGACGCCCGCGTCGAGGCGCTCCGCACGCTCGTGGTGCGCGACCCGGCGGACACGGCGCGCCACCGCGCCGATCTCGCCGCGCTCCTCGTCGCCGCGGGTGACGACGCGGGCGCGCTCGAGGTCGTGCGCGAGGGCGCGGGCGGCGCGCCTGCGCGGCATCCGCTGCGGCGCCTCGCGCATCGACTCTATGCGCGCCTCGAGCGCCCCCGCGAGCGGCTCGGCCTCTTCGACGAGTGCGCCGCGAGCGCGGAGCGCGTGGCCGGCGTGCGGTGGCTCGCGCGCGCAGCCGACGTGTGCGACTGGGATCTCGCGCAGCCGGAGGAGACGCTCAGCCGCCTGCGCATGGCGCTCGAGCGGGCGCCCCATGCGTCGCTCGCCGCGGCGCTGCGCGATCAGCTCGTCCGCGCGCGCCGCTTCGAGGAGGCCCTCGCCCTCGACGGAGGCGAGCCGGACGGAGCGGCGGTGCTGCGCCGCGCGGCCATGCTCGAGGCGACCGGCGACGACGCGCGCGCGACTGCGGAGTACGCGCGCGCCCTCGACCTCGGCGCGGCGTTCGCGCGCCCCGGTCTCGAGCGCCTGCTCCTGCGGCGCGGCCGGTGGAAGGAGCTCGCCGAGCGCTGGGGCGCCCCGCCCGAGGACGCGCCGCCCGCGGTGGCGAGCGCGCTCCGCTACCGCGCGAGCGCGATCGCGCTCGAGCGCCTGGGCGACACGGCCGGCGCGCGCGCGCACCTCGACGCGATCCTCGCCGCCGCGCCGGGGGCGATGCCCGCGATCCTGATGCGCCTGCGGACCCTCGCGGTCGGCGACCCCGCGCGCGCCGCCGCCCTCGAGGAGGCGATCGCCCACGTCGACGATCCGGCCCTGCGCCGCGCGGCGCTGCGCGAGCTCGCGCACCTGCTCCGGGACGCCGACGCCGCGCTCGAGCGGTGGCGCGCGATCGCGCTCGCCGATCCGAGCGACGTGGTCGCCGCGGTCCGCGCGTCCGTCGGGCTCGAGCGCGCCGGCCGCACGCGCGAGCAGCAGGAGCTGGCGCAGTCGATGGCGAAGCCGGCGGACGCGAGCCTCGAGACGCTCGAGACGATCCGCTCGGCGCGCCGCAGCGCGGCGCTCGGCTCGCTGCGCGCCGCCGCCGACGCCTGGGAGAACGCGCTCGAGCGCCCGCAACGACCCTTCCTCGCTCTACTCGAGCTGCCGCGGCTCTACGAGCTGCTCGACCAGCCGGCCCTCCACGAATTCAGCCTGCTGCGCCTCGCCGAGCGGCTGCCCCGCGGCCCGCTCGCGGCGCGGACCTCGATCGTGCTCGCCGGGGCGCTCCACGAGCGCGGCGACCACGAGGGCGCGATCCGCAAGCTGGAGCGCGCGAGCATCGCGGATCCGTCGTATTTCCCGGCGCTGTCGGCGATCGAGGCGGCCTGCGCGGGCGGCGACGGCGCGCCGCTCATCGACGCGCTCTTGCGCGCGTTCGAGTCCGAGACGCGGCCCGCGGTGCTGCCGCCGCTCGGCGTGCACCTCGGCCGGCTCCTCGTCGAGGCCGAGCGGCTCGATCTCGCGCGCGAGGTGCTCGAGCGCGTCGTCTCGATCGACCACACGCACCTCCCCGGGCAGCTCTGGCTGGCCGAGGTCTACGAGCAGACCGGCGAGCGGGACCGCCTCTACGAGGTGCTCGAGGCGGCGGCGACCAGCGTGCTCGCCGATCACGAGCTCGCGGTGCGCGCGCTGTCGCGCCGCCTCGATCTCGCGCTCGAGGCCGAGGACATGGACCGGGTCCGCGCGGCCGCGGCGGGCCTCGGGGCGATCGCGCCCGATCACCCTCGCGTGCTCGAGGCCACGCTCACGAGCGCGCACGCGAGCGGCGATCACGCCGAGGCGGCGGCGGTGCTGGAGAGACTCGTGGCGCTGCCGGATCTGCGCGAGACGGTGCGCGTGGGCTACCTCTTCGAGCTGGCCACCCTGAAGGCGGACAAGCTCGGCGACGTGGCCGCGGCGATCCGCGCGCTCGCCGAGATCCGGTCGCCCGAGGCCAAGGAGGAGGCGGTGCGGCGCCTCGTCGAGCTCGGCGATCGCAGCGGGCGGTGGGACATCGCGAGCCAGGCGCTCGAGGCCGCGCTCGACGAGGCCGACCTGCTCGAGCGCTCCTGGGAGCTCACCATCCGCAAGCGCCTCGCGAGCCTGTTCGACGGGCCGCTCGGCGACGCGGAGGCCGCGGTGCGCCAGCGCCGCCGCATCGTCGAGCTCGACGCGAGCGACGTCGACGCGCTCGAGGCGCTCGTCGCGGTGGCCGCCGATCCGAAGGAGCTCACCCGGCTGACGCGGCTGCTCTTCGCGGCGCGCCCGGATCACGCCCTCCTCGAGCGGCTGCGCGCCGGCTTCCTCGAGCTCCGGGACGAGGACGCCGCGTTCACCGTCGAGGCGATCGCGGTCGGCGTCGGCGCGGCCTCCGAGGAGGTCGAGTACTTCTACCGGCAGCGCCGGACGCGGCTCGCCGCGGGCGCGAGCAAGCGGGCGCTCACCGACGCCGAGCTGCGCGGGTTCCTCCCCGCGGAGCAGGGGCCGGCGTTCGCGTTCCTGCGCGTGATCGAGCCGCTCCTGCCCGAGGTCCTGCCGCCCGACTTCAGCGCCTACGGCGTCGATCCCGGGGGCGCGCCGGCCCTCGACCCGGGGTTCCTCGGCGTCGTGGAGGCGGTGGCCGACACGGTCGGGATCGCCACGCCGCGGGCGATCGCCGTCGCGGCCCAGCGCGGACCCGCGGTCGAGCACCACGCGGGCGCGCCGCTCCTCATGATCCCGCGCCCGATGCTGGACGCGCCGCGCCGGGAGCAACGCTTCGTGCTCGGCGCGATGTGCTGGCGGATCGCGACGGGGACGACGTGGGGTGACCCCTGCCGCGCCGACCCGCTGAAGCCGAAGTACGTCGCGTACGTGCTCGCCGCGGCGACGCAGGTGCTCGACGGCATCGAGGCGCCGAGCGGGAGCCCGATCCAGGACGACATCCGCGACCGGCTCGACGTCTCGATGGGCAACGCCGCGCGCGACGCCGCGGAGCGCGCCCGCGCGGGCCTCTCGCTCGCCGAGGTCGATCACGACGCGCTGCTGCGCGCGACGGACGTCGCGGCGGCGTGCGTGGGGCTGCTCGTGTCGAGCGACCCCGCCGCGGCGCTGACCGCGCTCGGGCGCTGGCGCCGGCTGATCCGCGACGACGAGGCCGCGGCCCGCGCGGTGACGGGCTTCGCCGTCTCCGAGCGTCATCGAGACTTGCGCAATGCGCTCGCGCTGGGGTTGGTCGAATGAGCCGGCAGAACGTCGAGGTGAGCTGTCCGAAGTGCTTCCGGCGCTACTCGCTGAGCCTGGACGTGGAGAAGCTGCGCCGCTTGCGGCAGCGCGCGCAGTGCGGTCGCTGCGGCGAGCGCTTCGACGTCGGAGAGCGCCTCGCGGCCGAGCGGCCGGGCGGCGCCACGGAGCCGCCGCGCCGCGCCGCGCGCCGCACGCGCCCGAGCACGTCGGGACCCGGACTGCCGCGGCCGCCCGCGGCGCCCAAGCCTCCGCCGCCGCCGGCGATCCCGCCCCCCAAGGTGACGCCCCAGCGCGTGGCCAAGCCGGATCGGACCACGCCCCCGTCGCCGCACCGGCTCGCGCCCAAGCCGCCGCTCGCGGGCCCGCGCCCCGCCACGAAGTGGCACGCGGCGCCCACGCCCCCCCCCCCGCGGCCCGACGTGCCGTCGCAGGCGATCACCGAGCCGCCCGACGACGACGATCTGACGGCGCCCTTCGAGCCGACCGAGCCGCCCTCGCTCGTCGCGACCGCGGTCGACGTACCGGCGCCGGCGCCGCTCCCGCTCGAGGTGAGCGGCGAGGCGGCGACCGCCCCGCCGCCTGCGGCGCGGCCGAGGTCAGAGGCCGAGAGCGAGCCCGAGCTCACCGTCGAGCCCGCGCCGGAGCTCGAGGAGGACGAGCCCGCGCCGGGCGAGCCCGCCGCGGCGGAGCCGCCGGCCGCGCTCCCCGAGCTCGAGCTCCCCCCGGCCGCCGTCGAGTCCGCGCTCGACGCGCTGTTCACGATGTCCGAGCCGCCGCTCGAGCTCGAGGCGGCGCAGCTCGTCGAGGAGCTCGACTTCGTGCCGCCGCCGCCCGCGCGCGCGCCTCACGTGGGGGGCCCATGCACCGACGAGCCTGTCGGCCCTCGCCGGCCCCGATCGCCCAGAGGTCGAGGCCCTCGTTCGCCTCGTGTCCCCGCGCCCGCCGCTCTCGAGCGCCGTCGATTGATCGATCGAGCCGACGGCCCAACGGCGAGGGGGCGCGCGCAGCGCCCCTCGGCAAACTCAGCGTGAGAGGCCGGCTGCGCGCAGCGTGCACCAGTCGAGCGGGGCCGCGGCCGGCGCGCTGCGGCGCGCCTCGATCTCGTCGAGGCGCGGGGCGTCGCCCGCGAAGAGGACGCAGCGACGGGCGGTGGCCCGCGCGGGGACCTCGAACGGCATGAACCAAGCGTCGCTCTGGCCCGGGACGGTCGCAGGGGTCTGCGCGCGGCGCTCGGCGTCCGTAAACGAGGCTTGCGCGATCGAACCGACCTGCATCGCCCGATCGGAGTCGTTCCGGAACTCGAGCCACACACGGTGGCCGCCGTCCGGGAGGTGGAGGAGCACGGGCTCGGCGCGCTCCACGCGCTCGACGCGCACGCTCAGGCCCTCGCAGACACCGTCGAAGGAGGGCGGGGGCGGCGCGTCGGCAGGGGGCGGCGGGGCGAGCGGATCGGGCGTGCTCGGCGCGCTCGGGCTCGATGGCGGCGGCGCGAGGTCGGGGAGCCCGGGCAAGCGCGGGATCGGCAGCGGGAGCGGGAGCGTCCCCCCCCCGCCTCCGCCGCCTCCTCCACCGTTGCCGAGCCCCCCGCCGAACTGGCGCAAGAGATCGCCGAGCGCGCCCCCGAGCTGGCGCGCCAGATCGCCGAGCGCGCCCTCGGGCAGGAGCTCGCACTGCGGGATCGCGCGCTCCTCGGCGAGCGGCGCGCCCTCGCCGGGCGTCAGCAGCAGCACCGCCCCTTCGCCCTCGCGCGCGAGCGCGAGCGCGCACGTGTCCTCCCGGATCGTCACCTCGTGGTCGTCGGAGAGGACGAACTCGACGTCGACCTGGCCCTCGACGACGCGCACCTCGCGGACCTCGCCGACGCGCACGCCGGAGACCATCACGGGGCTGCCGCGATCGAGGCCCGCGCCGTGGTCGACGCGCGCGTGGTGGGCGGTCTGGCAGCCGCTCGCCGCGAGGAGCGAGAGCATCCCGAACGACGTGATGGTCTTCACGGGGCCGTAGTACACGCGGAACCCCGCGTTCATTCAACTGCTACGCTGCGGCGATGCCCCGGTTCCCCGCGACCGCCACGAGCGCGGCCGGCCTCAGCGATCGCGTGTTCAGCCGCCTCGCCGCGCGCGCCAAGGAGCACCCCGGCCCGGTCCACCCGCTGCACGTGGGCGACACGTACCTCGAGCCGCTCGAGGCCGCGCGCGCCGAGGCGCAGCGCAGCGAGCTGCACGCGCGCCTCCACAACTACGCGCCGGTGCAGGGGCAGCCCGAGCTCCTCGACGCGATCGTCCAGCGCCTGCGGCAGCGCGGCGATCAGCTCGTCGATCGCGAGACGGTGCAGGTGACGAGCGGCGCGACCGCGGGGCTCTCGGTGGTCGCCGAGGCGCTCCTCGATCCGGGCGACGAGGTGCTCCTGCCCGCGCCGTTCTGGCCGCTGATCCGCGGGATCATCGCCAAGCGCGGCGCGCGCGCGATCGAGGTGCCGTTCTTCGATCGCGTCCGCGACGACGCCTTCGACGCGGAGGCCGCGCTCGAGGCGGCGATCACCGAGCGCACCGTGGCGATCTACGTGAACACCCCGCACAACCCCACGGGGACGATCCTCGCGGACGCCGAGGTCGCCGCGATCGCCGCGGTCGCCGAGCGCCACGACCTCTGGATCCTCAGCGACGAGGTCTACGAGGAGCTCTACTTCGGAGGCCTGCCGCCGCCGCCGGTGTGGGCGCGCGCCGACTACCAGCCGCGCTGCGTCGCGGTGCACTCCGTCTCGAAGGCCTACGGCCTCGCGGGCGCGCGGGTCGGCTGGGCGCACGGGCCGCACGCCGCGATGGAGGCCATCCGCGGCGTGCAGACGTTCTCGACGTACTGCGCGCCCAAGCCGATGCAGCTCGGCGCGGCCCGCGCGCTGACCGACGGCGACACCTGGCTCGCCGAGGCGCGCCGCACCTACGAGCACGCCGCGGCGCGGACCGCGGCGGTGCTCGGGCTGCCCCGCCCCGACGGCGGGACCTTCGTGTTCTTCGACGTCGCGGACAGGCTGCGCGAGGGCGAGGACACCCTCGGGCTGCTCGAGCGCTGCCTCGACGCGGGCGTGCTGCTCACGCCGGGCTCCGCGTCGGGCAAGGACTACGCGAGCTGGGTCCGGCTCTGCTTCACGTCGGTCCCGATCGCGGAGCTCGAGGACGCGCTCGCGCGCCTCGCGCCGATCGTCGGTCGGTAGTCAGGCCGCCGCCGCCCAGAGGTTGCAGGTGCCGTCCGGGTGGATCGGCCCCTGGATCACCTGGCAGGTGCCGCACCGGCCCGCCGCGCCCGCGGTGAAGAAGCGGCAGTCGCTGCACTTCTCCTCTGGGTTCGTCGAGCTGTCCGTGTACGCCTGCGACTCGCGCGTGGCGACCGCCGCGGCCGCGAGGCCGGAGGTGTCGGTGCACGAGAGGGTGGCCGCGCCCTCCTCTCCGCCGCAGGCCACGAGCGCCGACGGCGCGACCAGCGCCGCGCCGAGCACGGTGAGCGCGCGGCGGGCGGCGTCTCGCCGGCCCATGTTCGACTGGTTCATCGCTGACCTCCTCCTCGGGGGCGTGCCCCCCCTCTCGCGACGACTCCTGGGGTCGTCGGCCCCCCGAGTCCGCCCCAGGGCGCCCGCATCATCGCAGAGGTCGGCCCGAGCGCACGGCATTTGCAGCCGCTCCTTCGAATGACCGCGATGCGCGAGCTCCGGCGCCGGCTGCCGGCGGAGATCGGGAATTGGCTCGAGCCGTTCGGCGAGGACCTCGCTGCGGCGTGGCGGGCGTGCCCGCGCGCCGACTGGCTCGTCCACCTGGCGCTCCAGCTCGGGGTCGGGAGGACCACCGTGGTGCACGCGGTCTCGGAGCTCGTCTCGATGGCGGTCGCCGCGCGCCGCGTCCCCGATCTGCGCGTCAACCGCGCGCTGGTGACGACGCTGAAGTGGCTCTCGGGCCGGGCGCTCGGCGCGGAGGCGTGGGCCGCGGGCTTCGCGGCGACGGACGTGTCCGACGACCTCACCGATCCGCGGGACGTGGCCGCCGCGCGCGCGGCGGGGTGCCTCGCGTTCGCGTGCGACGAGGACGCCGACCCGGGCTTCTACGCGCACCGCGCGTACGCCGCGGTCGCCGCCGCGCAGGCGGACGAGGCCCTCGACGGGCGGGGCGACGCGGCGGGACGCGTGCGCGGGTACATCCCGCTGCCGATGCTCCTCGACCGGCTCGCCGCGTGGCCCGGCCCCCCGCGACGCCAGCGCATCCCGACCCCGATCGAGCCGACGCCCAATCCCTTCCACCACTGAGCTGGCCAGTGCGCCGTGGGGACGGCCCCAACTCGTCGAACTTTCCCGTTGCGTAAGTTCCACAAGTTGGGACCGTCCCCCGCATGCGAATCGAGCTGCGCGGGGACCTGGCCGAGGTCGAGCCGGAGGCGTGGGACGCGCTGACGGGCGAGGACGACCCGTTCGTGGAGCACGCCTTCTTGCGCGCCCTCGAGAGCTCTCAGAGCGTCGGCGAGCAGGCCGGCTGGGTGCCGGTCCACGTCACGGTGTGGGACGGCGCGCGGCTGATCGGCGCGCTCCCGCTCTACGCGAAGGACCACAGCTGGGGCGAGTTCATCTTCGACTTCGGGTGGGCCCGCGCGGCCGGTCAATGCGGCTTGCCGTACTACCCCAAGCTCGTCTCGATGGCGCCGTTCACGCCGGCGACGGGGCGGCGCTTCCTGATCGCCGACGACGTCGACGGCGACACGGTGCGCGCCGCGCTGATCGCGGGCGCGCGCGCCGCCGCGGACGAGCTCGGCGCGTCCTCGCTCCACCTCTTGTTCCTCACCGACGCGGAGCGCGCGCAGGCCGTCGCGCTCGGGCTGCGGCCGCGCCTCTCGCTCCAGTTCCACTGGGAGAACGATCGCTACGCGACCTTCGACGACTACCTCGCGAGGTTCCGCTCGGAGAAGCGCAAGCAGGTGAAGAAGGAGCGCCGCCAGGTGGCCGAGAGCGGCCTCGACGTGCGCCTGATCGAGGGGCCGGCCCTCGGCGACGCGGAGTGGCGCGCGATCGTGCGCTTCTATCGCGCGAACTGCCACGCGCACGGCTCCTTCCCCTACCTCGCGCCCGCGTTCTTCGACGCGATCCGCGCCACCCACGCGCACCGCCTGCTCGTCGCGATGGCCTTCGCGGACGGCGAGCCGCAGGCCGCGTCGATCAACTTCGCGAAGGGCCGCCACCTCTACGGCCGCTACTGGGGCTGCCGCGAGCGCTACGAGCACCTCCACTTCGAGCTCTGCTACTACCGCTTGATCGAGCACGCGATCGCGGAGGGGCTCACCCACTTCGAGGCCGGCGCGCAGGGCACGCACAAGCTCAAGCGAGGGCTCCTCCCGGTCCCGATCCACTCCGCGCACTGGATCCGCGACCCCCGCCTCGACGCCGCGGTCGCCGCCCACCTCCCCGCCGAGGCGCTCTCCGTCCAGGCGGACATCGCGCAGCTGATGGAGGGCTCGCCCTTCCATCGCGCGTGAGAAAACAAGGAATCGCGATCGCGGCGCCGATCGCCTACGATGTGCGGACCGGATGAGTCGGGACAAGCCAGGCAAGGTCATCGCCGGTCGCTACGAGCTGCTCGAGCCTGCGGGTGAGGGCGGCATGGCCATCGTCTGGCGCGCGAAGCTGATCGGCGCCGGGAAGTTCGCGCGGCCCGTCGCCGTGAAGCGCATCCACGCGGCGAAGGGGACCGACAACCACTTCGTCAAGCTCTTCGAGGAAGAGGCGCGGGTCGGCGCGGGCCTGCAGCACCCGAACATCGTCCAGATCATCGACTTCGGGGTCGACGAGGTCGGCGACTACTTCCTCGTGATGGAGTGGATCGAGGGGATCGACTTCCACCACTGGGTCCGCTCCTTCCCGCGGGGCATGGAGCTCACCCCGTGGCCGATCGTCGCGGCGATCGGGATCGAGGTGTGCCGCGGGCTCGGCGCGGCGCACGAGCGCCACACCGAGGAGGGCGAGCTCAGCCCGATCTTCCATCGCGACGTGAGCCCCTCGAACATCCTGCTCGGGACGAACGGCACCGTGAAGGTCACGGACTTCGGCCTCGCGCGCGCGATGGACCGCGCGTCGATGACGCGACCCAACGTGATCAAGGGCAAGCTCGCCTACTGCGCGCCCGAGCTCATCACGGGCGCCAAGGCGAGCGCGCACTCGGACCTCTTCGCGGTCGGCGTGGTGATGTGGGAGGCGCTGGCGCAGCAGCGCCTCTTCACGGGCAAGAACGACCTCGAGATCCTGCTCTCGGTGCGCAAGGGCGAGGTGCAGCGGCTCAGCGAGCTGCGCAACGACCTGCCCGCGGCGCTCGTCGAGGCGATCCACACCGCGCTCGAGCCCGAGCCCGCGAACCGCTTCGAGAGCGCCCGCGCGATGGCGCGCGCCCTCTCCTCGATCCTGCACCAGCACCCCGAGCCCGTCGACGCGGAGCCGCTCGGCCGCAGCGTGCGCGCGGCGCGCGAGCGCCTCGGCATGGTCAAGCAGGCCAAGAACACGGCCGACGGCCCCGCCGTCGAGGCCTCCGAGCCGAGCTCGCTCGACCTGAGCATGAGCGACGTGGAGATCATGGGCGAAGATCACGACGACATCGAGGTCTCGATGGCCTCGGACGTCCCGCCCCCCGTCGCCTCGCAGAAGAGCGAGCCGCTCCGCGGCCTCTGGTCGGACGAGGACGCGAAGGATCTCCCGGACGACAAGGACCTCCCGGATCGGTCGGCGTCCTTCGAGCTCGTCCGCAAGAAGCCTTGAGCTCGTTCAGCCGCCGCCCTGCGACGGCACCGGGATCAACGCGCCGAACCCTCCGGCCGCGCTGCGGCGCAGGCCCATGAGGACCGCGGCCCGGCGGAAGATCGAGCGGAAGCCCGAGGGCGGCGCGACGACGAGCGGCACCGTCGCGTCGCCGTCGTGCGACAGCGCGAGCCCGAGCCCCGCCTTCTGCCACTCGAGGAGCACGTGCGCGAGATCGTCGGCGATCTGCGAGACGTCGCTCCGCACCACGACCCGCGCGACCCCGCGCGCGCGGAGGGCCGTCGCCGAGGGGAGGTCCTGCGGGAAGACGAGCCAGCGCGAGTCGAATTCGCCGGGCATCGGCCGCCCGTCCATGCGGTCGCGGTCGAGCAGGAACGCGGGCGGGGCGTCGGGGGGCAGCGCCTCGAGGAGGTGCGCGCCGCTCGCGAGCGCCTCGGCGATCTCGGTGGCGCGCGAGCCCGTGCGCCTGCCGGACACGCCGTTGTAGAGCGGCACCGGCCGGTAGCCGCGCGCCACCAGCGCGAGCCCGACGAGCGCGCTCCGCCGGCCCGGCACCTCCACGACGAGCGCGGCGCGCTCCGCGGCGGCGACGCGCTCGCGGACCGGCGCCTCGCGGTAGCCGGCGTCGTCCTCGACGACGCGCTCGACCGTCGGGTCGGGCGCCCACGCGACGTCGACCTTCGCGACCTCGCGCGCGAGGTCGGTCGGTGGGTCCCTCATCTCGGTGAAGATCACCGGCTTGACCCACGGGCTCCACGGCGAGGCCTCGGGCGCGACGCGCGCGTACAACGCCTCGGGGCTCGATCCCTCAGTCATGCGCATCTCCTTCCACGAGCACGGCGACCTCGAGCGCGGCGCCGTCGATCAGGGGAGTGGCGCCGAGGCGCCCGTAGAGGCCCGCGGCGCGCCCGTCGATCACGAAGACCCCGACACACGGGAACCTGGGCCCCGCGGGCGTGACGATGGGGAGCGTCTCGAACGCGCGCTGCGCGATCCACTCCGTCGGCCGCCGCATCGCGTGCTTCGCGATCGCGCGCCACGCCGCGGGCGCGCTCACGCCGGGGATCCCCACGTCCTCGCCGACGCGCCCGAGCGCGGGCTTGAGGACCCACCGGCCCGACGCCGCGTCGACGTCGCGCGGATCGCACGTCTCGGGGAGCGTCTCGCGCCACGTGGGCAGCGCGAGCCCGAGCCGCGCGCAGGCGATCGGGAAGCGCTTGCTCTGCGAGATCAGCGCGCGCGACGGAGGGTTCGCGATCGGCGTGGCCCCCCCGCGGAAGAACCGCCACCAGCCGGCCGAGAAGAGGAGCGACGGGAGCCACTCGGCGGGGAAGTTCCGCAGGATCCCGGAGAGCTCGCGTCCGCCGTGCCGGGCGCGCCCGTCGCGGGAGCTCCACGCGATCGCGTCGGGCCCGCAGAGGATCCCGTCGACGCCGCGCGCCGAGAGCGCGTCGCGGATCGACAACATGACTTGCCGATCATCGGTGTACGCGGTGGCGTAGGTGAGCGCGACCGGGCGCGCCTTGCCGACGCGGTTCACGACGGCGTCGGCGAGGGCCGCCGCGGGATCGCCCGCGATCGTGCACCCCGGGTGGTGGGGGAGCATCAGGCGCGCGAGGCCGCCGGCCTCGCCGAAGCCGCCGGGCACG
>JAYRVK010001084.1:0-2009 GCA_041918555.1 Sandaracinaceae bacterium | reverse complement strand
GATGGCGTCGACGTCGGGCCACGCGCGGCGCGCCGGCGGACGCAGCTCGAAGCGCTTCACGTACCCGCGCGCGATCCGTGCGTAGACCTCGCCGAGGAAGGGCCGCCCGCCCGCCGCCTTCTCGCGCGCGAGCGCCCGCGCGAGCGGGGCGTCCCCCGGCGTGCGATCGGGCGGCTCGACGAGCGGCGCCGCGAGCACCGCGAGGGCCTGGCTCGCGGTCTCGACCCTCGGGACGTGGCGCTCGCCGTAGCACCGGATCGCGAGCTCGAGCGTCGCGCCCGCGCGGCGCGACACGATCCCCGCGGGCGGGGTGCGGCGCGCGAGGTCGCCGAGGGTGAGCCGCTCCCCCGTCCGCGCGTGCTCGCGGAACCCGAGCCGCCCCATCCAGCGCACGTCGGTGCGCGCCAGGCGCGCGCAGCCCATCGAGCCGGGCCCGAACGAGACGAGGGTGAGCACCTCGCCCGCGTGCGCGAGCCCCCCGTCGTCGGTGCGGCCGTAGCGGTCCTGGTAGCGCACCGGCGCGCCGAGCCAGCCGGAGAGCGTCGCGTCGTCGAGGCGCGCGGCCGGCACGCGCTCGAGCTCGCGGTAGGCGCTCTCCGCGTACGCGGCGTGCCAGAGGACCGCGGGCACGCCGCGCGGCATCCGCCAGCGCACCAGGAGCTCGCGCGGGACCGCGAGGAACGCGGGTCCGTCGGGGAGGAGGCGCCCCTCGCCGCCCGCGGGCGCGATCGGCTCGCACGGATCGTAGGTGGACGCCGCCTCGAACGCGCGGCTCGCGAACGAGGCGCCGGGCGCGAGGTGGCCGACCCACGCGGGGTGGGTCGCCTCGATCGTGTAGCGCGCGCGCATGGGCGGCGGAGCCTCCGTCACGGCGCCGACCTCGACGGAGCGCAGGAACCCGCGCGCCCACCGCCGCAGCCAGCCCTCGTCCATGGTGTCCTCGAAGCTCACCTCGCGCGCGAGCGGGTCGTCGTCGCTCGCCCCCTCGCGCAAGAGCGTCAGCGCGAACCCGAGGTCGTCGGGCAGGTGCATCGCGTCGGGGTGCACCACGCGCACCTCGAGCTCCACGCGCGTGCCATCGCGCGCCCGCACGCGCACGTCGTAGAGGTCGCTGCCCACGCCCCAGCGATACCACCTCGGCGAGTAGACTGTCTGTGACGTTGCGGACCTCCTTCCGACTGAAGATCGCGCTGCTCACGGCGACCGTGTCCGCGGTGCCGCTCGTGATCGCGGGCGGGCTGCTCGTCGACGTGAACGCGCGCGAGGTCGAGGGCGCCACGCAGGCGCTGCAGCTCGCGCTCGTCGCACAGGTCGCGGACCACGCCGACGCGGAGCTGGCGCATGCGGAAGGGACGTTGACGGCGATCGCGCGGACCCTCGGCGACGCGGAGCTCCCGGAGGAGGCGCGCGTGGCCGCCGCGCTGCGGATCCTCGACGCGGATCCGTCGCTCGACGTGGTCGCGGTCTACGACGCGCGCGGCGCCCTCATCGACCGGATGCACGACCCCGCCCTCGAGGCCGCGACGCCCGCGGCGCTCGATCCCGCGCTGCGGGAGCAGGCGGAGGATCTCGGGCGCGCGGTCGGCGAGGCCGACGCGGGCTCGGGGGTGACCCGGGTCCTCCTCGTGGTCCCCGTGCGCGCGGGGGGGCGCGTGACCGGCTACGCCGCGGCCCCGTGGTCGCTCGCCGCGGTGCAGGCCCGCGTCGCCGACGTGTCCGTCGCGCAGCTCGCGTCGCGCGAAGGCGCGCTCGCGCTCGTCGACGAGGACGGCCGCGTCCTCGCGCACCCGGACCCCTCGGCGCTCCTCGGCGCGTACCCCGCGCGCAGATCCGGCGAGACCACGCGCGCTCCCGTCAGCGAGGAGCGCGAGACCGGCGGCCGCGCGTGGGTCGTCGCGAGCGGCGGGGCGCGCGCGCGGCCCTGGACCCCGGGCGCGGCGATCCCCGCGGGCGGCGCCGACGCCGCGCGCGCGCCCATGCGCCGGCTCGTCGGCGGGGCGGTCGCGCGG
>JAYRVK010001083.1:0-6232 GCA_041918555.1 Sandaracinaceae bacterium | reverse complement strand
TGCGGCGGGTGAAGTTCGACGCGACCGAGGACGAGCTCGACGCGCTGCTCCCCGATCGATGGATCCCGCCCTGATCGCCGCAGCCATAGCTCGGCCATCGCCGCAAGGCCCGCAGCGAACGCGGAGGACCGGACGGTTACGCTGCGCGGTCTCGAGCCGGTCGCGAGGCGGCGCCCGGGCCCTTCACGCCACATCGCAGGGACGGGGTCCGGGAGAGACGTTCGCGACCGTGCGCACGCTGAACGAGCGCTTCGGCGTTCAGGTACTGGTGAACCACGGGTGGTGACAATGAAGCGTGCTCGATGCCGTACGTGACTACGCGGCCGCGAGCGGATCGCGACGCGGCTCCTCGGCACGCTCGATCATCAGTCGTCGTCCGAGGCGTCGAGCAACAGGCCGAGGAGGTCCGCGAGGTCGGCTCGGTCCTCGGTGAGGATCCGGTAGACGATGTGGGGATCGATGTGCGCGTAGAGATGGACCACGCGGTTGCGGAACCCGATCACCGGGCGGTACTTCGTCGACGTGCCGGCCGGGAGGGCGCCCGCGGCCTCGAGGCGCTCGAGGACCTCGGCGCTGCTCCGCGGCGTCGGGAGCCCGCGGGCCGCGATCGAGACCAGGCCGATGTCGATGAGCGCCTGGATTCCCGTCTGGAGCCAGTGGATCGCGGCGGGGAGGTTCCGCCGATCCGACGCGAACTCCTCGTAGGTCGACTGCGGGATCGCGGCGAGCTCCTCGAGCGCCGCGCGCACGAAAGCCGTCTTGTCGGCGAGCTCGGCGCGCGTCATCGGGAGGGCTCGCGGGCGGCCCAGGCGCGGTTGGCGGCGAGGCTCGCGCGGGCCGTGGCCTCGTAGCGCGGCGCCCAGTCCAGGTAGCGCGCGAGCGCGTCGCTCGTGAAGTCGAGGCGCCGGTCGCGATCCCCATCGTGGACGAGCCGCCCTTCGCTGAGCACCCGGTGCGCGAGGATGGGGTCCCGGAGCGACAGCACGACCAAGTCGACGGGACGGTCCACCGCGCGCTCGAGCCGAGCCGCGAGGTCCGCGAGCGCTCGCCGATCGGTCAGGGCGTCGGCCGCGGGGTCGCGGAGGAGCACGGCCACGTCGAGGTCGCTCTCGTCCCGCGCGTCGCCCCGCGCGACCGACCCGAAGATCCACGCCGCCGCCACCCCCGTCGCGGATTCGAAGATTGGCTCGAGATCCTCGAGTGCGCTCACTCGGTGAGCCTAACCGCGCTTCACCCCGGCAGCACGCGCTCTTCGCGTCGCCTCACGCCGGCGGCAGGGGCAGCGCCACCGTCGGATCGCCGAGCACCACGAGCCGCTGGTGGTCGCGCGCCATGAGCTCGAGGGCGAGCGCCGTGCCGAGCGTGTCCTCGCCTCGCTGGAGCGCCTCGATGGCGGCGTCGTGGAGCGCGAGCAGCTTGGGCCCCTCGGCGTGCGGGACCTCGAGCGCGTGCCCGATCGGCGAGCGCGTGAAGAGGCGCTGGTAGAGCGCGTCGACGAGCGCGTGGGTGAGGCGCTGCCCGGTGCCCGGCGCGCGGATCGTCCAGTCGAAGGTGGGCTCGACGTGGCCGACGAACGCGCGCACGGGCGTGCTCGCGCCGAGCAGCGCGCGGGGGAGCGGCGCGACGCGCGCGCCCGACGCCGCGACGCCTCGGAGCACGCGATCCACGGCGCCGCCCTCCTCGACGAGCCCGGCGAACCCGGTCGTCGCGTCCGCGCCCGCCGAGCAGCACGCCCGCGAGTATACGATCGCCCCGCCGGGATCCCAGGCCTCGAGGAGCGCGTCGACGCCGAGCGCCGCGTGGTCGCTCCCCATAGGGAGGCCGAGCGCGCGGGCGAGCGCGGCGGCGTCGTCGAGCGGCGCGGTCACCCCGTGGCTCGTGAGGACGACCAGGCCCGGGCGCGTCTCGACGAGCGCGTCGACGAGCCTCTCGGCGGTCGCGTCCGCGCGCTCGAGCCACGTCGGCGCGAGCTCGTCGTCGTCGTCGTACTTCTTCTGCAGCGGCGCCGCGATCGCCTGGCGCATGAGCCGCGTGATGTCTCCGCTCTCGTCGTCGGCGGCCCACACCACCTGGCGCAGCGGGTCGCTCGCGGCGCCCGCCCAGTCGGTGAGCAGCGCCCCGACGTAGCGCTCGAGCGGCTCGCCAGAGAGGTCCAGGCGCCCGACGAAGGCGCAGGCGTTGAGCGTGAGCTGGAGCGACCACGGGATCTCGCTCGGCGCTCCGTAGATCAAGAGGTAGCGCGGCACCTTGCCGGGCGCGACGCCGGGGACGCTGCCGACCATCGAGGGCTCCTGCACGCTGCCGTCGTCGAGGTAGCGCCGCAGGTGGGTGTGCCGGCCCGGCCAGCTCGGGTCGTAGCGGAAGATCGGCGCGCCCGGCCGGCTGTGCACGAGCTCGCGGATCGGGCGCGGCGCGTCGGCCGCGGTGCCCCGCTCCTTCGCGGGGAGAGCCTCGCTCTCCGGGAGGACGAGCCCCCAGCCGACGTCGGGGTGCTGCCAGCTGCGAGGATCCACGGCCGCACCAGGCAAGAGATGCTGCGTGCCGAACGACTTGCTCGACTTCGCGATCCTCGACACCTCCGCGCCGAGGGCCGAGCGTGCCCGCTCGTCGCCGAGCCATGCGTCGATCTCGAGGGTCTCCGGCAGCGGGCTCACGGCGGCACCGCCCCCGGCGCGCCGCCGAGCTTCGCCTCGAGGCCGGCGATCATCGCGTCGAGCTTCGCGAGCCGATCGGCGGGGACCCCCGTGCCGAGGGCGGGCGACGACGCCTCGCGCACCGCGCGCAGGATCGCGAGGGTGGTCTCGAGCTCCGGCCGCGCTTCGGCCGCGAGCCCGCTCGCGCGCAGGCGCAGCCGCGCGTCGGGGTGGCGCACGTAGAGCACCGGGAGGGTCCACTCGCCGCGCTTGCCCGCGGTGACGAGGGTGGGCCCGCCGTGCTTCTGGCAGAGCGCGACGCGCGCCGGCCCGACCACGTGCTCCCACCGGAACGGCGTGTCCACGCCCGGGGCGAGCGCGGCGAGCCGCTTGCCCGCCTCCGCGTAGAAGGAGCGCGTGAAGCGCCGCGCGTCGTTCACGTCGATGACGTCGCGCATCCCGATCGCCGCCGGGAGCCCGTCGTGCACGAGCTGGAACGCGAGGGACACCCCGTCGTCGGCGGCCTCCGCGACGTTGCACGCGTTGAGCACCTTTATCAGGAGGTCGGGCCCGAGCCCCACGAGGTGGCCCGCGGCGAGGTACACGTGGTGCGCGGCCGTCCCGTCGTGGCTCGCGAGGGTCGCGATCTCGAGGTAGGCGCTCCCCTCGATCCACTTGCCGTGCGCGAGGACGTGCAAGAGGTGTGGACGCTCGAGCGCCAGCCGCTCGACGATCGCGGGCTCGCTCGCGGGGACCGGCGCCGCGGTCACGCGCGCGTCGCCCAGGGCCGTCGCGTGCGCGACCACGTCGAGGTGCGCGGCGTGGACCGCCAGGCGGAAGTCGATCCCGCTCGCGGTCAGCGCCGCGTGCAGCGCGTCGAGCTCGGGGCGCGCGTCGACCTGCGCCGCGCAGAGGAGCGCCGACACGCGGAGCGGCAGCTCGAGCTCGCGCGGCGCGCTCGGCGGCGCGAACGATCCGGGGATCCGCGCGAGGCCCCAGCGGTTCTGCGGATCGAGCGCGAGGAACTTGGCGTCGGGGTGGCGGAGGGCCTCCCACGGGAGCGTGTCGGAGTCGAAGACCCGCACGAAGAGCGAGCCCTCGCCCGGGCTCTGCGTGAGCTGGTCGAGGGCGGCGCCGACCGCGGCGATCGCGCTCAGCCGCGCGAACCCCGCGTCGCCGCGCTCGATCCCGGGGAAGGCGTCTTGCCCCACGCCGCCGGGGTACACGGGCAGCGAGAACGGCTCGACGGAGGGATCCGTCTCGATGAAGCCGCTGGCGAGGTTCGCGGCCGCGTGGGGCAGCTCGACGTGCACGAAGGCCCGCGGGTCCTCGGGGTCGAAGCGCTTGACCAGGATGAGCACGTCGCTCACGCGTCGTCTCCCAGCAGCTCGTCGAGGAGGCGCTGCGCCTCGGCGGCGCCGCGCTGCATCGCCTCCTCGTTCTCCCCGAGGGCGGCGCGGTTCGCCACGCCGACGAGGGCCTGGTCCGCGGCGAGGCGCATGGTCCGCTTCCAGGTCGGCTCCGCGCGCTCCTCGCCGCGCGCGAGGCCGCGCAGCTCGCGGCGCACCATGCGCTGCTGCGCCATCGAGAGCTTGGCCGCGACCGGCAGCTCGGCCTGCGCGAACCGCTCCACGCGCTGGGGGTGACAGTACAGCGTCAGCCGGGGATCGCGCGGGGCCTCCCGCGGCGTCGGCGCGAACAAGAACCCGTACACCTCTCCGAGCTCCGCCTCGCGCTCGGCCTCGCGGTGCAGGACGATCGGCCCCGGTCGCAGGTACGCGAGCTCGTGCGCGAGGAGCGGCAGGCCGTGGCTCCACACGCTGAGGACGGGCTGGCTGAGCCCCACGCCGAGCGCGCCGGCGAGGTTGAGGAACGCCGCGAGCTCCTCGGCGCCGACGAAGTGGGACCGCTGCCGGTCGTCGTTCTCGCGCGGGGTGCGCGCGAGCGAGAGCGCGCCGCGCTCGTCCGCGAAGTAGCCCGGGCTCACGAAGTGGACGAGGTCCGTCGGGGTGCTCCGCAGCGCGTCGAGCATCCAGAGCAGCCAGGGGCTGCGCACCCGCGCGTCGCGGAGGTCCGTGTCGCGCGAGGGCTCGCCGGGGGGCGCCGCGCGCGGATCGTGGACGACCACGTCCTCGAGCTCGGCGAGCCGATCGCGCGCGTCGGCGTCCGTGAACACGTGCAGCTCGACCGTCGGGATCCCCGCGCGCCGCAGGCTCCGCGCCAGGCTCGTCACGTACGCGGCGACGTCGAACGGGGTCTTGGCGCGCGGCGAGCTCGCGCAGATCGCCATCCGCAACGTCCCTTGCGCGAGATAGCGCGGCGGGACCACGAAGTTCGGGAGGTGGAGCACCGGCCCCTGCGTCAGCGGCAGGAGCAGCGCCTCCCACGGCACGAGGGCCAGCTCGGGGGAGGCGCGCCGGACCTCGAGCCAGAGCGGCTCGTCGGGCCCGGCGAGGATCGCGCCGAGCCGCGCGCCGAGCCACTCGCGCGCGTCGCCCGGCAGCGCGAAGCGGGCGTGGAGCAGCTCGTGCTGGGCGCGGCGCCGGTCGCGGCGATCGGACGCGCGCGGGAGCCCGATCGCGTCCAGCGGCACCGTCATCTCGTCGAGCCGCGCCCGCCCGCGCCAGAGCTCGAAGAGCACGACCGCGGTGCGCCCCTCGACGCGCCGCGAGAGGCGCAGCGACGCGAGCTCGTTCTCGTCGCGGATGACCTCGGCCACGGCTCAGGCTCCTGCCACGAGCTGATGGAGCGCCCACCACGTCGCGCGGTTGCTGATGTCGCCGTGCCCGCCGATCGCCCCGTCGCTTCCGTCGAGCGCGATCACCTCGACCCCCGTGAGGTCGTAGGGCGTGGGCGGGGCGGCGATCTTCTGGTGGCGCACCGAGACCACGCCGCCCGGCCCGAAGCCGCCGAGCGCGCCGAACCTCGGCGCGGTCCCCGCGATCTGAGCCTCGCCGAGGTCCCGCTTCCGGCGCAGCGCCACGTGGAAGATCCGCCGCAGCGGAACGTCCTTGGCCGAGTGCGTCACGAGGATCGGCTGCGCGACCCGCGCGAGCGCGGGCCGGTAGCCGCCGGGCGCCCCCTCGCCCGCGTCCTGCGCAAAGCAAAGATGATTGACAGCTGGTTGCAGGAGGAGCATCGACGCCACGGGCCGCGGCAGCGGCGCGATCGACACCGCGCTGAGCATCACCCGCGCGCCGTACGAGTGTCCGAGCAGGTGCACGTGCCCCGCGAAGGCGCCGAGCGCGTCGCGCAGGAACGCGCCCACGCCGGTCGCGCCGACCACGCCGGCGCGATCCTTCATCATCCGCACGGTCGCGAGCCGCAGGAGCTGCCGCGGATCCCAGCTCGCGCCGCCGGCCGCCGCCGGCCCGCCGGTCGCGGCGCCGAGCGCGCCGAACCCGAGCCCGTCGTCCTTCTCCTCGTCGGCGGGGTCGCCGGCCCACGCGGCGACCAGCTCGTCGGCGGACTCGCCCTCCTGGCCGGCGGCCGCGCGCAAGAGCTCCGCGAAGCGCCCGCGGGCGCTCGCGTCGAGCCCCGGCCGCGCCGCGAGCTCGCGCAAGGTCGCCGCGTCGCCTGCGCCGAGCGCGCCCGCGACG